>NZ_QUIO01000022.1:0-78810 GCF_003480145.1 Ruminococcus sp. AM42-11
ATCTTGTTTTATAAGATTTAATCATATACACCCCTGCCTATATTTTAACACAATGAAAGGAACCTGCGAACAGATTCCTTTCCATTTTTTTCTTAAGTTTATGATGTTGCGCTATGCGGCTGATCTTAAGGTGGGAACCCGTGTGATGGTCTGGGGCAGAATCCAAAGCCGGGAGTACAAAAAACGGATCGAGGAAAATGAAACTCAGAAGCGAATTGCATATGAGGTTTCAATAAATACGCTGGAGGTAGCGTAAATGTTGAGTTTATAACTTTTTATGATAATTAAGCGATAATAATAAAACTTTAATGCTACATATTTGAAACTGTGATGAAATTGACACATAGTTTCATGGATGATATTATAAAAATGGTATTTGGCAGCAGACGCTGCATAAACTCTTATTCCGATTTGGTTCGGGATGGATGGAAATAACGGTAGTGTGTGCAATTGCACCCAAAATCACGAAAACGTTGATTTTTGGGTGCTTTTTTGATTTGGGAGGTGATTATTATGTCTGAGAAATATTTGTTGACGATTGATGAGGCTGCTGAATATTTCAACATTGGTAAAAACAAACTGCGCGATATGATAAAAGAACCTTGCTGCAATTTTGTGCTTTTCAATGGTAAGAAAGCGCTTATCAAAAAAAACAGACTGGAATCATATTTAGATGAAACTGTTTATTTATGATTGCAGGAAACGGAGGTGTGTGATAAGATTAGTGCTATAAAAAATAACATTTACGCACCTCTAGTTAATAAGAGGTGAAAGAATGGGAAAAAATTTAAAAGGAAAGGAATTGGGAAAAGGCATTACACAAAGAAAAAACGGGGTGTATCATGGAAGGTATGTAGACCGTTTCGGCGACAGAAGATCCGTCTATGGTACAACGGTGAAAGAAGTAAAAGCTAAGCTGGCAGAGGCGGAACTAAACGAACAAAAGCTGTCAAATATTGTTGATGAAAAAATAACATTGGATGAGTGGTACGAAAAATGGATGCGGGTTTATAAAGAACCTGTTGTCCGTCTCAGCACAAAAACTACATACAATTCAATGTATAAAAGGTTGATTTCACCAGTTCTTGGAAAAACTCGTTTAGTAAATATCACCAAATTGATGATTACAGATTTGGTGAATAATATGTCAAAAAAAGGATATCAGTATGAGTCTTTGAACAAAGTAAAGGTTCTTCTTATTGATATGCTTAATAGAGCAATGGAAGATCAGTTCCTTATCCGTAATCCAGCAAAAGGTGTAAGATTGCCAAAGAATAAGCCACAGAATGAGATTAAGGCGCTCAGCAAAGAGGATCAGACAGACTTTTTTGAATGTGCTGCCGGTACATTCTATAATAATATGTTTGTAGTTGCTGTAAATACTGGTTTACGTCCAGGAGAATTGTATGCGCTTACGGAAGATGATATTGATTGGAAAAATAATGTTATTCATGTGAAGCGTACGTTGTTGTATCAGAAACTGGAGGGTGATGAGTGTAAGACGTTCCATCTGGGACCACCAAAGACAGAAACAAGTATAAGGACAGTTCCAATTAATTCATATTGCCGTAAAGCATTAGAAAAACAGATTATTCAGCATAAAATTGTAATGGCGAAAACTTGTAGGAAGAATTTGGAATTTCCTGATTTCCTGTTTACTACGAAGCTCGGGACTCCATTAAATGCACAATTATATTGCGATGCAATTGAAAGAATCGTGCAGGAAGTGAATCTGATGAGGGATCCGTTGGATTTGATGGAAACTTTTTCAGGACACTGCTTCAGACATACATTTGCTACTAGATGTTTTGAAGCTGGAATTGTACCAAAAACAGTGCAAGCGTATCTTGGCCATGCTTCTCTTCAGATGACAATGGATTTATATACTGCGGTTATGGAGCATAAAAAAGTGAATGATATGCAACTTCTTGAAGATTCAATTGATCTCCCTGATCCGGCAGCTGAGATAAATTTAGCTAGTAATGAAAAAGTTATTAAATTTTGTGGATGATACCGTGGGGTAAAAATGGGGTAGTGCAGAAAAATGATATGGCGTAGAGCCTTGGAATCCCTTGATTTTACTGGATTTATTGTAACCAGATGGGGTGCAAATAAATGTAATTATTACGTATATCAGAGCACCCCATACGACCTCTACGGAACACCTGATTTTTCCAGTATTTCCAGGGGTTGAGAGAGTGGTGTATTCCACGTAAATTATTATAATTTCAAGCTATTTATTACGAAAATGGAGTAAAAATGGAGTACTAGAGCGTGTTTGAAAAAGGCTTTCTGCAAGATGTGCGTCACAATTTGTGGGAGATTTTGCCCGGATGAGGGCGGGGCTGTCTATTTCCCGACAGCCCCTTTTTCAAAACTGACATAACTATTCCGTCAAAAGAAAAAACTTTACATCCAGTCGATATTGTGCTATAATTTTTTAGTCGAAGTGGTTGTATATAAGGTTGCTGTTTAAACGCTAGACAGTAACGAATGATAATGCAGCTTTCGAATTTATGCACCTGTAGCTCAGTGGATAGAGCAGTGGTTTCCGGTACCATGTGCGGGGGTTCGATTCCCTTCAGGTGTGTTGCCTGGAACGATCGGGCGTTCCGGTGCGTTGTATTAAGGAGGACAAGAACTTGGATAATTTCAGAGAATGGTTATCAGATAACCTTCGCTATTTTATGCTTGGCGGAGCGATTCTGTTAATCGTGGTTGTCCTGTTTTCGGTATCCGTGCATTTATGGGAAGCGGGAAGGGCGATTCCAGCAAGGATACAGCCGATGAGCAGGTAACAGCAGACAACGACCAGGGAAATGTTCCTTCTTCTCCGGCAAATGATGGGGAGACTGACGGGAAGAAAGACGCCAATCCCATGGAAAAAGCTAATGAAGAGATTACTTCATTGATCAAGAGCTATTACACAGCTCTGGGGGATAAAGATATTACCACATTGCGTACTTTGGTAGATAATCTTGCACCGGCAGACGAGTCTAAGATTACCAATGCCAAGTACATTGAAGGGTATGAAGCTGGTGATATCTACACGAAAAAGGGGCTTGATGACGATTCCTATGTAGTATATTCCTGTTTTTACTACATCTGTCAGGGGATTGATACAAAGGTACCTGCGCTTGCTGAGTTCTATGTGGTAAAGGATACAGACGGGAACTGGAAGATTGACGGCGCTGCTCACGATGACAGCGACGAGATAACGAAATATGAAGTTTCTTTGCGTCAGGATGACGACGTGAAGGAGCTGAAGGCCAAGGTACAGAAGCAGTATGAGGATGCACAGACTGCAGATCCTGCACTTGCTGCTTTCCTTGATGGTCTTGGTGAGGATGTCACAGGATCTGCAGAGACAGCCGATGGAACTACGCTGGTAGTGACAGAGGATTGTAATGTCCGTGCAGCAGCCAGCAGTGATGCAGAAGTGATTGGTGGATTGTCCGCTGGAACAGAAGTGGTCAAGAAAGGTGAGAGCGGAGACTGGATCCAGATTGACTATGAAGGCTCTGAGGCGTATGTTCACAGCAGCCTTCTGGAAGAGAAAGCTGAATAAGTATAAAAGAGGAATTGTCATGATGGCAGTTCCTTTTTTTGCGTGTTTGAAAAAAATATATAGAATAAAACCAGAGTATAGTTGATGATTTCCTGAAAACGATACTCTGGTTTTTATATAGTGCTATATTATGATACCAGTGTCAAAAGGTCAAAAAGCCGTTCGTGCTTGCACGATAAGGAGTTTGAACTTGGGACACGCCAAATCAAAACGATCCATAAGCGGTTCCGTTTTCCAATGTAATTCCCTTTGCAGCAGCCAGCTCGCTTACTGTTACCAGCTGATAGCCCTCCTGCAGCAGCTGCGGAATAAAAATTTCAGCAGCATCCACAGATTCTTTGAAAATATCATGCATTAAAATAATCTGTCCATCACTGGCGTTGTCCATTACATTCTGTACTGTGGAATCTGCATTCTGTGTTTCCCAGTCCAGAGTATCCACAGACCACAAAATCAGAGGCCTTGCTGCAGTCTCTGCTACGGTGTCATTGTAAGAACCATAAGGGGGGCGCACAACAGTGGCAATGTGCCCTGTGAGATCCTGGATCAGCTGATCTGTGCGGGAAAGCTGACTTGCAGCATCATCGGCGGAAAGCGTGGTGAGATCCGGGTGATCATAAGAGTGGTTTCCAATCTCGCATCCAAGCTCCTCCATACGCTTTACAGGTTCCTGAAAATATTCCACTTCCTGACCTGCCAGGAAAAAAGTAGCTTTTACATTGTTTGCTTCCAGACAATCCAAAAGACGGTCTGTAAAATCACTGGGTCCATCATCAAAGGTGAGGGCAATCATCCCCTTTGGCTCCGGAGAAACAGTCGGTTCCGAAGTAACGGAGGCTTCCGGTACAGGGGAGACTTCTGATGCTGCAGAAGAGGCTTCAGAAGTCTCATCGACTTCGGAAGAAGCTTTCCTGGAATCTTCATTTCGATCAGAAGAAATATCAGCTTCTGCAGCCGGTGTGGAAGCACCTGTCGCAGAAGCTGTGAGATTGTCAGCATTCGAAGAATCTGATGTAGTATTCATGTAGAATACAAGATCCTGATTGGAACTATCATCTGGCGTCGTCGGTTCACCCTGTTGTGCACCGTCAGCGCCAAAGTGATAAATTTCGCCGTCTATTGTCACGTCACCAGTCTGAAGAACTCCATCTGCATTGAGGTAGTAGCGCTTGCCATCAAGCTCAAGCCATCCGGTCTGCATAACGCCTTTGTCATTGAAGTAATAGCGGTGTCCGTCTGTATCTGTGAGCCAGCCTTTATAACCTTCTCCGTTTACCATGAAATACCAGTTACTGTCAACTGGCGTCCACACCCCCTGGGAAGCTTCCGGAGAGACTTCGAAAGAAGTGTCTGAACCTGAAAGGGTATCAGGTGCCGGGGTATCTGCGGCAGGCGCTTCGGTGGGAATGACATCCTCCGGTGTGTTCTCCTCTCCTGCATCGGTATTTTCAGCTGCCGCACCATCAGATTGAATCTGGGAATCATCTGTATTTCCAGCTACGAACATGTCTGGGGTCTGGGTATCTGTAATGGGTGAGTGCGAAGCGGAAGACTGGGTAAAAGAAACTCCGCATGCAAGACACATAAGAACAGCAGCTATAGCCAGCCCTTTATTCGTCCGTGGTTTATGGCCAGGCATATAATTCCTCCTTTATGTAACGATTTCATGATGCCAGTGTATTTCATTACTGTTCGCTGGCAGCATTTCATTTTTTGGATCATGTTACGGTTCACTTTGTGACCAGCAACACACTTTGCAATGTACAGAAATCATGGGTCTGCATGATTTTCAGCTGTACAGTAACCTAATAATACAATATATGACGAAAAAAAACAAGACCGGCTTACACGCAGGATATAATTGTGCAATTTAACGATATATTGGAAAATATTTTACAGAAAATCAGAAAATGTTTATTTGAAATTTGACAGAGATTCTGCTATATTAAGTTGTGATAACGATGATTTGAAAAGCAGATACAAAAGCTTTTTACAGTTTATTGTTTTTTATCTGTTACAATGGATAAGAACAGGAAAGAAGAGGAAGCGGTTGCGTAAAAAATCCCATATACTGGTAGCCAGATATCTGGCAGACCAGATGCCTGCCACTAAGAGTCTGCAGTCCCACAGAAAGGCGTTCTGCCTTGGAAGCATTCTTCCGGATATTAAGCCATCTTTTCTTACAAAGAAGCATGAATATTTCGGCACCTTCGAAGAAATCCAGGGTAAGATGAAAGCTCTTATTGACAATGATCCCAAAGAAAGCAAGGAGCGCGTTTACTGGCGCAGGTTTGGCGAAGTGATGCATTATATGGCAGATTATTTTACTTTTCCCCATAATAAGAACTTTACCGGGAATCTGTACGAGCATAATAAATACGAGAAGCATCTTAAGAACCATCTGAAGCGCTACATAGAGAGTGGGGCAGCAGATCGTATGGTCATTCTTCCAGTGAATTTCGGAAGCTTCAGGGAACTGGTGGAGTATATTGGAAATGCCCATGAAAGATATCTTCTTAAGGAGCGTAATATTGCAGAGGATGTTCAGTATATTCTCAGAATCTGTTCACAGGTTATTCATGGAATCCTGCAGCTGGCTGCGAAGCAGTTTGGCAGAGAGGATATTCTGATTCCGGCTGCATGCTGATAATGGGAAGAGCCAGTGCCGGGAGATCACAGCAGCTTGTCTGTGAGTACCGGGACTGGTATTTTTTTGTACAGCAGAAAAAATGAATTATTCGCTGCTGCGATAAAAACGGTATTTAGCAAGTGGGAAACGCTTTCACTTAAATCTGTACAGAAATTGTGAAGAAAAAATGAAAAATCACGAAAATACGTCTGTATATTTTGAGGATAGTTGATTTAGAAGGGTTAGTATGCTACAATAATGCATGTTAATACTTAATGCGAACTGTCTTTAAGGTAAGAATGCATACCTTTATATAGGGGAGTAAAGGGATGTTCATGAATAGAAGGGAGCATCTTTTGAATATGAAAAATAAATATCTGACAAAATGTTTATGTATTACTATGGCAGCTGCGATATCCTTTACAGGAACGGCCAGTGTTTTTGCCTCAGAAGAGACAGCCTTGTCAGAAACAGAAACAGCTGCCCGGGAAGCGGCAGCAGAGCCGATTTCATCAGAGCAGGCATCGGCAGAGACGCCTTCCGCACCTCCGGAGACAACGTCAGAGCCGGCACAGGTACCAGCAGAGTCTGTACAGACGCCATCAGAGCCCACAGAAACACCAGCTGAGCCTACACAGATCCCATCAGAGCCTACTACACCAGATCATATACCTACAGAGACACCGGCTCCAAGTGAAACACCAGATCATACACCTACAGTGACACCGGCTCCAAGTGTGACGCCAGATCATACACCTGAGTTGACACCAGAACCAAGTGCGACACCAGAACCAAGCGTGACACCAGAAGCTAGTGCAACGCCGGACGATACCCCCACAGTGACACCAGAGCCTAGTGCTGCACCTGAGGTGACACCCACTGTGACTCCTGGACTTTCAGCAGAGAGCCAGCAGAAGGTAAGTGCCCTGATCAAAGACATTGATAAAACCTTCAAGCAGGAATTAGATAAGAAAAAGAAGAAAAAAGTCAAAGCCCTGAGAAAGACCTATAACAGCTTTTCAGACCAGGAGAAGGCTGCTGTTACTAATTACAAGCTTCTTATCGATATGGAGAAGACGATCAGCCAGCTGTCCGGGGCAGCAGACGATAAAGATGCAGATAAGATTGACAGCACCACAACGCAGGCACTTAATGGAACCCCAGTCTACTATGCATCTAATCTTCATGCAGGCAAGGAATTTTATCTGAACAGCCTGCAGGAGAACTATCAGCTGTCATTTTCTGATGATTTTGCAGATGTTATGGAGCAGATTGAGACAGAGTATAAAGCTGCCAATCAACTGACAGATGTATCTGATTCCGAAGGTGGTGTTACCACATCCGCAGATACCCTTCTTGTACGCAACTGGCAGGATATACTTGCCATATATGTCTATGAGAAGAGCCTTGATGGTGCCACTTCTTTTACGCTGGATTCTTCCTGTAAGGATGATCTGGCAGCTATTTTTGCCAGGATGAATCCTGTTGTGAAGGACGAAAGTAATTCTAACAGAGTTACATATGGAAATTACCATATTAACCATTACATTAAAGAGAATAAGATCCCCAAGGATGAGAGGGGGATTTTGAAGAAATATCTTGAAACAGACTGCAAGCTTCTTTGTGCAACCGTTACAGCAGCCAAGGGCTTTGTAAGACAGAGTGTTGGCGATGACGTTTCAGAAGAGCGTGTAAACGTAATTGCAGCTGCTTATTCACTGGTTGGTAAGGTAGGGTATTTCTGGGGCGGCAAGTCTACTGTGATCGGAATGGATCCAAGCTGGGGCGCAGTACAGCAGGTAAGCGCAGAGGGAAGTCAGAGTACCGGTACTTTACGTGCTTATGGCCTTGACTGCAGCGGTTTTGTTACCTGGGCAGTGATCAATGGCTATGAGAATCAGGCTATGATCGCAGCTGTAGGAAGCGGTACCTCAGACCAGTGGGGCAGAGCGAACGTGGTAAGTGAGGCGGATGCCCAGCCAGGTGACCTGGTTTTTCAGAGAGGACCAGAAGCAGGAAGTGCCAACCATGTTGGTATTATCTGTGGAAAAACTGACGCAGGAGACTGGATCGTCGTACATTGTTCTTCCAGCAAGAATGGTGTTACAGTAGGAGAGGCTTATAGTGCAAGCTTTCGTTACATCCGTCAGCCATCCTTCTATCCGAACGCACAGCAGGTAGAGGAAATGAGACAGAGTGGTAAAACTATAGCCAATACCCAGTATATCACAGGAATTGACGTATCCAATAACCTTCAGGATCTGATCAAGGCGAACCTTGTTACAACAGGAGATATGGATACGGTTACCATAGATGCTTCCGGAGACGGAACTGTTTCACCGGGAAGCCTCTATGTCGCAAACAGCCTTCAGGAACTGTTTGATGCAGGACAGCATGTAAGTGTATTTAGTCAGGTGACATACGGAGATGCCGCAGAGATGGAAGCTGGCAGTAATGAGGCAGCAGGTACTGCGGGAGTTAATAAAGCCCAGACAGTAGATTTTTCCAGAATTATGGTTACCAATTCTCTTCAGGAGCTGTTGGCGGCGACAATTGGAATTCAGTGACGCAAAAGTGCTTCCACACCCGGATTCGGGCAGGAAGCACTTTTCATTTGTATAGACTGAGTGAACAGATTACAGAATTGATTTTCAGACAGGCTCCGGGAGGCTGTGACTGGCATATGCTGCTGCAAGAAAATGGAATTACTGTTCACTCTGTTCACAAAAAACACCTTGCGGAATGTCACCAGTGAACAATAATAAAATGGAGTCACAGAGTATGCCCTGACATTTAGCGGTTAATACCGGACAATACGTCTTCAATCCATTTATCTGTATTATAGTTATCATCAAAGAATTTTACGATTACCCCATAAGGCTCTTTTTCATTGGAAAAAGCATTGGCCTCATCGGTATCTACGTGCATGGCAAGGCGGTAACTCCAGTCTACACGTACTACCACATCTGCATAAATAAGAGCGCGGCCGAAGCTTTTGGTCAGGACAAAAACTTCGTCATTATCTTTGACCTTCAAAGTAACAGCATCTGCCGGAGTCATGTGAATGTGACGTTTGGCAACAATGACACCGTGAGCAAGGATAAGTTCGCCCTTGGGTCCGATGAGAGTGCAGCCAGGGGAGCCGACAGTATCACCAGACTGGCGGATAAGACCGGGAAGACCGATCTTGCGGGTATCTGTAAGGGAAAGCTCAATCTGGGTTTCTTTACGAAAAGGACCTAGAATGGCCATATTCTGATACTCACCTTTAGGCCCCTTTACGGTAAGACGTTCCTGGCAGAGATACTGTCCAGGCTGGCTTAATTCCTTTATGTAATGAAGCTGGGCATCCTCTCCAAACAGGAGTTGGAAATCCTCCTGGGAAACATGAATATGCCGTGCTGAGGTTTCAATCGGTATTTTAATGCTCATGGAAATTCCTCCGATATTATATAGAGTGTGAACATCAGTACTGTTTTAACACTGCAATAGATTAAGTTTAATATTAATGAGAAAAAATAGCAAGCCTTTTTTTACAGGCACATATACAGGAGTGTATGAAATGAAAAAACATACAGACAGCGGTTTTACCTTTGATATTAAGGAAGATCATGCTGCAGTAATGGAAATTGATGGGGATCCCCAGATTGTGGAAATTCCGGAACAGATCGACGGAGTACCGGTCACAGAACTGGCTGAATATCTTTTTTCCGGGAAAAGCTGTCAGGTCATACGGATTCCCTTGGGAGTTCAGAAAATAGGCCGTTACGGTTTTTATAACTGTCGGAATCTGGAAGAGCTATGGTTTTCCAGTGATTTTACTGATCTTGGAAGTGGAGCTTTTACAGGGTGCCACAGGATCCGAAGAATGGAAGTTTTGATGAATGATGAACAATCCGGGCTGAAAGAGATCCTTTCAGAAGTTGGGGAGGAGCTGCGGGTACATTTATATGGAAAAGTGGAAGCCATGCTTTGGTTTCCGGAATATTATGAGGAAGGTGTGGAAAATACTCCTGCCAGGATATTGATGACTGAGGTGCATGGAAGCGGTCTGTATTACAGAAACTGCTTTCAGGGAAAAGTATTTCATTTTCTGGAGTATGACAAGCGTTTTGAGATGGCGAGAGCCCAGGAATCATCAGATTTCCTGAGAGAAATGGTATATGGCAGACTGAACTGGCCGACAGGGCTGACTGAACAGGCGAAAATACAGTACGAGCAGTACCTGAAGGAGCATATAGAACAGATTGCTTCTGATTTTATCCGTCAGAAAAGAGGAGAAGAGCTGGAATGGCTTCTTCACACGTATCCCCTGGAACCTGGGCAGAAAGAACTGTTTACAGGTCTGGTAAATCTGGCAGACAAAGTGAAATCTCCGGAGATTTTAAGTATGCTTATGGAGTACCAGAGACTGCATTTTCCATCGAAAAGGAGAAGTTTTGAACTATGAGTGGTTCAGAAGAGAAAAAATTGAATTCATTACATGAGGAAGATTCGTTATATAAAGCGCAGGGGGGAAAAGCTGCTTACCAGATAAGTCCGACATATGGGCAAAATACTTTGTACAAGGTAAATCCGGTACATGACGCCTGGGATCGTGCGTTGGCGGCAGAAAGCATCTGCCAGGATATTTTGTCCAGTGCCAGAAACCAGTTGTACCTGAATATGCGCTTTATGGACTGCGCATTGTCAGCACTTTTCTTTCAGGGAGATATGGGCGTTCATCCTGTTGGAACGGATGGAACTGTCCTGTACTATCAGCCGGAAGAACTGATGGAACAGTTCAGGAGAAGCCAGGAAAAGGTGAATCGAATCTATCTTCACAGCCTTTTACACTGCATTTTTCTCCACTGTTTTCCAGAGAAGGATGAAGAAGGAAATCCTGCTGTGGATGTCCAGTACTGGAATCTTGCATGTGACATTACAGTGGAAAATATCATTGACGGGCTTTATCTGAAATGTGTGCATCAGCCGGCATCTATGGTGAAGAGGCAGGCGTTGAAGCTGATACTGGAAGAGGGAAAGGTAATGACGGCTCAGAGAATTTACCGAAGGCTTCAGACTCTTCATTTGCCGGAAAATAAAATGCAGGAGCTGCGCCGTGAGTTTACTCAGGATGACCATGGTAAGTGGTATGAAAACCATCCAAACAGTCCTCAGATGTCCCAGCGGAAAAAGAACTGGGACGACATCCGCAACCGCATGCAGACAGAGATGGAAACTTTTTCAAAAGAAGCGGGAGAAGGCGGAGAAACTCTGGTAGACCAGCTGCGTGCCCAGAATCAAAATCGCTATGATTATAAAGAATTTCTGCGGAAATTTTCTGTTTTGAAAGAAGAAATGAAAGTTGATATGGACACTTTCGATTATATATTTTACAATTATGGAATGAATCTGTATGGCAATATGCCGCTGATCGAGCCCTTAGAAACGAAAGAAGAGCGGAAGGTGGAAGATTTTGTGATCGTTATTGACACTTCCATGTCCTGTAAAGGAGAGCTTGTCCGGAAGTTTCTGGAGGAAACCTACAGTGTGCTCAGTGAATCTGAGAGCTTTTTCAGGCGGATTCACGTACACATTCTTCAGTGTGACGAGAAAATCCAGTCTGATGTGGTGATTGAAAATGCCATGCAGTTGAAGGAATATATGTCCCATTTCACAGTGAAAGGAGGGGGCGGCACAGATTTTCGCCCTGCTTTTGCCTATGTGGAACAGCTTATGAGAGCGAAGAAGTTTACAAAACTTCGGGGACTGATTTATTTTACAGATGGTTATGGAATTTATCCGGCAAAAATGCTCCTTATGAGACTGCTTTTGTATTTATGAAGGAGGATTACCAGGACATTGATGTGCCGCCATGGGCGATCAGGCTGATCCTTGATGAAGAGGACCTGGAGTCTGTTTAAAAAGTCTTTCTGTGTCAGATCTCATGTAAAGCAGGATATGTAGATTAGCGCCTGTTTGAAAAATCATTCCCGCAATCTGCACGCCCCACTTTGCGGTATATTTTGCCCGAATTCGGTTGCCGTAGCCCGCTACGGCGCCCTCATCCGGACAAAATCTCCCACAAATTGTGACGCACATCTTGCAGAAAGCCTTTTTCAAACATGCTCTAGAATAGTACAGCCAATCTGTAAAGACGAGGAGAATATAATATTATGAACATCAAGCGAGCGAAGGAAGAAATACGCAATACAATAGAAGCTTACCTTTTGAAAAATGAATACGGGGAGTATGAGATCCCGGTTATGGCCCAGCGCCCTGTTTTTCTTATTGGCGCCCCTGGAATCGGCAAGACACAGATCATGGAGCAGATTTCCCGGGAATGTAAGGTGGGACTGGTTTCTTACACCATTACCCACCATACCAGACAGAGTGCAATTGGACTTCCTTTTATTTCCAGAAAGAATTTTGACGGAAAAGAGATGGCAGTTACAGAATATACTATGAGCGAGATCGTGGCATCCATCTATGAGAAAATCCAGGAATCCGGCCTCGGGAGGGAATTTTGTTTATTGATGAGATCAACTGTGTTTCCGAGACACTGGCACCTGCCATGCTGCAGTTCCTTCAGTGTAAAACCTTTGGAAGCCACAAGATTCCGGAAGGCTGGCTGATCGTAGCTGCCGGGAATCCGCCGGAGTACAATAAATCGGTCCGTGAATTTGATGTGGTGACCATGGACCGTGTGAAGAAAATCCAGGTGGAGCCGGATTTTGACGCATGGAGAGAGTATGCTTACGCAAAAGGCGTTCACCCTGCAGTGATTTCCTATCTGAATACAAGACCGGCTAATTTTTATAAGATGGAGAGCACAGTAGATGGCAAAAATTTTGCTACTCCAAGAGGATGGGAGGATCTGTCCAGACTGATACAGGTATATGAAAAACTGGAGAAAACCGTGGATAAGGACGTGGTAGTCCAGTATATCCAGCATCCGCAGATTGCAAGAGATTTCGCCAGCTATCTGGAACTTTTCTACAAGTACCGTACGGATTATCAGATCGATGAGGTTTTAAGCGGCCATATCGATGATATTCTGGTAAAAAAGGCGGCACATGCTTCCTTTGATGAAAAGCTGAGTGTCACCGGACTTCTTCTTTCCAGACTGAACAAAGTCTTTGGAAATGTGCAGGAAGAAGAAGAGAAGCTTGCCAGCATTTTTGATATTTTAAAAGAGGCGAAAGAGCCTCTTATGGGAGCGCAGAAGGAGCAGCCGTTGGTTTATCTGGAGGATGTAAAGAACCGCTTCCAGTCAGACTCATTGGCAAAGAAGAAAGCAGGGCTTTTGTCCAGGGAGGACCTCCATCATGACCAGCAGGTTCTGGATACCCTGGAAAAATATGTGATGGATCTGAAGAAAGAAAATGTACAGGATGGCCAGTCTGCTTTTTCCCTTCTCAGAGGCTGGTTTAATGCGGAAAAAGAAGAATATGACAATGGTTTTGACAAGGCGGCGAAGCAGCTTGAATATGCTTTTGATTTTATGGAGAGTGCTTTTGCGGGTGGACAGGAACTTGTGGTATTTATTACAGAACTGAATACCAGCAGTCCTGCAGTGGCTTTTCTTCAGGAATATTCCTGTGAAAGATATTACCGCTACAATAAGGAACTTTTATTCCGGGAAAACACCAGAGATATTCTGGAACGGATCCGGCAGCTTGGATAAGGAGGCTGAATGAGAAAAAGAAAACCATGGAAATTTATTTTTATTCTTCTGTTTGCAGTGGCAATTTCCCTGGGAATCTATGTTTATCAGCAGCAGTATGAGCCAGCCGATTTGTTTGTGAAGGTGGGAGAGGGAATTCTGGATAACGCTCCGGAGATTTTTTCCGGAGAGCCGAAAGAAGTCCGGGAACTGCGGACGCAGGAGGTGGCAGACACCGACACACAGCGACTGCGCCAAGAATACTATTTTGGTCAGCTGAATGAAGAAGAACAGCGGGGGTATCGGGAAATGATAGAAGGAATCCGGTCAAGAGAGAAAGAATTTTATCTTACGATCTATGATGATGACACCGTAAATAAAGTTTACCATGCGGTGCTTATGGATCATCCTGAGCTGTTCTGGGTGCATAACCGGAAGCAGGTATATAAAACAACCTTCTCAAATGCCAATTATTGTATGTTTTCTCCCGGCTACAGTTATACGGATGAGGAAATCCGGGAGATACAGGCAGCTGCTGATAATGCCTGTCAGGAGGTAAGTGCATTGGTCTCAGAGGGGGCGGATGATTATGAAAAGGCGAAAGCAGTTTATACTTATCTGATCGATACTGCCGAATATCAGGAATCTGAGGACGACCAGAGCATGGCAGGAATCTTTTGGAGGAAGCAGGCAGTGTGTGCCGGATATGCAGGGGCTGCCCAGTATCTGCTGGAATATCTTGGAGTGCCCTGTATTTACGTGGAAGGCAGTACTGCCGGAAGTACAGAGGGACATGCCTGGAACATTATTACTTTAAATGGAAATGATTACTATTTTGATGCGACCAACGGTGACCAGCCGGAATTTCTGGAGGGCGATGCAGTCCAGCTTGCAGAACATAAGACAATCCTATATGATTATTTGTGTCCATTCCCGGAGGAGTATGAGATGACATATACACCCTCTGATGAATTTACGGTTCCGGCGTGTTCTGCAACAGATATGAATTTTTATGTGCTGAACCAGGGCTGCTTTGACAGTTATGACTATCAGGAAATTCTGGCATACTGTCAGATGAGGCTGAATAACGGGGCTGCAGTAGTGAGGTTTAAATTCTCATCACAGGAAGCTTTTGAACAGGCCAGAGCAGACTGGATCAATGGAGATGCCATTCAGGAGGCTGCAAGATATTATATGACTATATATGGAATGAGTCAGGTAGAGTATCATTATGGAATTCTGGAAAACATGAAAACTATCTATTATATGTTTTAAAAGGAAGAGGTATAAACAGATATGGTTGATATTTTAAAAAATATTATGAATATTGCATACAGAGTTCGGGATATGCAGATCGCGGGTACTTTGTCCATGGCGTTATTTGGAGTAGTGCTTGTGTTCGGAATTATGAACTGTGTACTCGGATACCGTCTTTTAAGATTCTGGATGATGATCTTTGGATTTCTCATTGGAGCAGGAATCGGATTATTTGCCATTCATCAGATCGGATTCGGGGAAAAGATGTATTATGCAGTGGGAATGATCGGGGTAGGACTGGTACTTGCCATTCTTTCTTTTGCAGTGTTTAAGGCCGGTATTTTTATTATGGGAGCAGGAATTGGGCTGACGATTACTGTATATATTATCCATCCGACTACTTCTTTCAGCTTTTTCATCTGTCTTCTGGCGGGAGTAGGTCTTGGAATGCTGGCGCTTCGCTATGAGAGAGAAGTGATCATCGTGGGAACCAGTATACTGGGTGGTATCTTAAGTGGCTTTTCTGCTGCCAAGCTGGCAAAAATGGAGGAAATTCCTTTTGGAATTATTTTTTCCATTGGGTTCGCCCTTGTGGGAATGTTGATCCAGTTTGCCATTAATAAGCCGAAATATGACGATGATTACGATGACGAGGAAGATGAGGATCAGGGGAAAGTACCAGAAAGACGACAGAAACGGGAAGAAGCTGACTGGGAGGAGGCTGAAAACGAGACAAAGCGCAGAGGGAAAAAAGAACGTGATGATAAAAAGAATCCTTCCAGGGAGCAGTACAGAAAGTATCAGGAAGAGTATGAAGATGATGATTTAGATGATGATCTGTCTGATGCAGATGACAAGGAAATTGATGAGATTCTGGATGAGTATGGCGTGGACGAGGAAGATGTGATTGAGGAATACCTGGAAGATTATTATGGCGAGAACAAGAGAAAGCCGCAGAAAAGACGGAAAAGTAAGAACAAGCGAAAAAACAGTGCCAGCCTTATCAGAAGAACAGATAGATGAAATCCATTTTCAAACACGCTCTAGAGAGAAAGGCAGAAGAAAGTAAATAAAAACTATGAAATCCTGGAGTCAATAATGCTTCAGGATTTTGACTTATAAAGAAAACGCAGTCAATTGATTTTGAAATTGACTACGCTTTGTTTTGTGAATTAGAATTCGATTTCCTTTAAATATCTTGCCAGAGCATCCTGCCAGGTTGGAAGAGGGGTGAATCCATTTTCTACCAGCTTCTTTTTGTCCAGACGGCTGTTAAATGGGCGTGCTGCCTTGGAAACTCCGTATTCAGCGGTGGTAACAGGAAGAACTGTTACTTTATCCTCGGCATACTCGGTATGTCCAAGCTCAACAGCCTGACGGAAGATTTCCTTAGTGAAATCATACCAGCTGATATAACCACCCTCATTGGTTGCGTGATAGTAACCGTATTTGTCAGTGAGAATCATGTCGATCATCAGGCGGGCAAGGTCATAGGTGTAGGTTGGAGTACCGATCTGGTCGTTGACAACCTTTAAGGTATCATGCGTTTTGGCAACGTTTAACATGGTCTTGATAAAGTTCTTGCCATTTTTACCAAATACCCATGCAATACGGATAATAAAAAATTTGTCAACATTGTTATAAACTGCAAGCTCTCCGTCAAGTTTCGTCTGACCGTAAACATTCAGAGGCTTGTAGGCTTTACAGTCTGGCTCCCATGGAGTGGTGCCCTGACCGTCGAATACATAGTCTGTGGAAAGATACATCATTTTGATGCCCAGCTTTTTGCAGACTTTTGCAATATTTTCAGTACCAAGAACATTTACTTTGCGGACGATTTCCTGTTTGTCCTCATCTTCAGCTGCATCTACAGCTGTCCAGGCTGCACAGTGTACCACGCCGTCCACGCCTGCTTCTGTAATGGCTTTTTCCACAGCGGAAGCATCTGTAATGTCTACAGAAATATAAGGCATTGTGGTGACAGCAGTACTATCCTGAATTCCGCTATACTCCGGGGCAAGGTCAGAGCCTACCCCTTCGTATCCGCGTTTGTTAAGTTCGTTCATTACATCATGACCAAGCTGACCGGCCACACCTGTTACAAACAGTTTCATAAAAACAGCCCTCCTTAGCGGTTGCCGTACATTTTTTCGTAGTAATTCTGATACTCTCCGGAAATAATGGTCTCCCACCATTCCTTGTTGTCAAGATACCACTGGATGGTCTTCTTGATACCGTCTGCAAATTTGGTTTCTGGCAGCCAGCCCAGTTCGTTGTGGATCTTGGTTGGGTCGATCGCATAACGCATGTCATGACCCTTACGGTCTGTTACGTATGTGATCAGGCTCTCTGGTTTTCCAAGCTCTTTGCAGATGATCTTAACGATGTCGATATTTTTCATTTCGTTGTGTCCGCCTACATTGTAAACCTCACCAACACGTCCTTTGTGGATGATCAGGTCGATGGCGCGGCAGTGATCCTCAACATACAGCCAGTCACGAACATTCTCACCTTTTCCATAAACAGGAAGCGGTTTGTCATTTAATGCGTTGGCGATCATAAGCGGAATCAGTTTTTCAGGGAAATGATATGGGCCGTAGTTGTTAGAGCAGCGGCTGATGGATACAGGAAGTCCATAGGTTCTGTGGTAAGCAAGTACCAGAAGGTCAGCAGAAGCCTTGGAAGAGCTGTATGGGCTGCTTGTGTGGATCGGAGTCTCCTCTGTGAAGAACAGGTCCGGTCTGTCAAGTGGCAGATCACCGTAAACCTCGTCAGTGGAAACCTGATGGTAACGTTTGATTCCGTATTTGCGGCAGGCATCCATAAGAACAGCAGTACCAATGATGTTTGTGTTCAGGAAAACTTCAGGGTTTTCGATGGAACGGTCAACGTGGCTCTCAGCCGCGAAGTTTACAACCATGTCCGGATGTTCTTCCTCAAAAAGCTTGTAAACTGCTTCACGGTCTGTGATGCTCTCTTTTACAAAACGGAAATTCGGGTTATCCATAACCGGTGCCAGAGTAGAAAGATTACCTGCATAGGTAAGGCAGTCCAGACAGATGATGCGGTAGTCCGGGTACTTTTTTAACATGTGGAAAATAAAGTTGCTTCCGATAAATCCGGCACCGCCGGTAACGATAATATTCATGATATAATTCTCCTTTGATTTTTATAATTAGTGAAGTACGTCCATATATTTGCCATCCAGTACGTCCTTCAGATACTGACCATACTGATTCTTCTTCAGCACGTTGTAAACTTCCATAACTTCTTCTCTGGAAATCCAGCCGTTTAAGTAAGCAATTTCCTCAAGGCATGCAATCTTACGGTGCTGATGGGTTTCTACTGTTTTTACAAAATTAGTTGCGTCTACAAGACTCTCATGTGTACCTGTGTCAAGCCATGTGAAGCCCTGACCAAGAAGCTCTACATTTAACTGACCTTTTTCCAGGTAAATACGGTTCAGGTCTGTGATCTCCAGCTCACCGCGGGCGCTTGGTTTCAGGTTCTTTGCATATTCAACAACTTTGTTATCATAGAAGTAAAGACCTGTTACACAATAGTTGCTCTTCGGATGCTCCGGCTTTTCTTCGATGGAAATGGCCTTGCCTTCCTGGTCGAATTCAACGATACCAAATCGTTCCGGGTCGTCTACATAGTAGCCGAATACAGTAGCACCTTTTCCTGAGCTTGCATTCTCAACAGCGGCTTTCAGACGCTTCTTAAGACCGTGTCCTGCGAAAATGTTGTCTCCAAGAACCATGGCAACCGTGTCATTTCCAATGAACTCTTCGCCGATGATAAATGCCTGTGCAAGTCCATCCGGGCTTGGCTGTACCGCGTAAGTAAGAGATACGCCGAACTGATGACCGTCACCAAGAAGCTCCTTGAAACGTGGGGTATCCTGTGGAGTGGAAATGATCAGGATATCACGGATCCCTGCGTTCATAAGAACGGACATTGGATAGTAGATCATTGGTTTATCATAAATTGGAAGCAGCTGCTTGGATGTGACCATAGTCAATGGGTAAAGTCTGGTACCGGATCCACCGGCTAAAATAATTCCCTTCATAATTTCGTTCTCCTTTGTTGGATTTGCTATATTGTTCCTATTGCGGACAATATCTGATTTATGCTGTCAGGTGCATAATTTCGTAGTCGTTCATGAATGCTGCCGGATTTTGGGCAGCATTTGTTTGCCCTGACCTGAGTCTGTAGCTACATTATAAAAGGTGACCTTACGTTACCTTCAAGACCTTTTTTACAATTATTTCAAGTTTGTTACTTTTTCACAAAGAAATACCCCTGCATCCTTGGTGATATGGAACCCATTTTCTGTCTTTTTCTTAACAAGGGCGCGAAAATCCTTGTAACGGTCTGGCAGATACTGGTTCTGATTGCCGTGGCAGGAGAGAATATAGGAAATTAAAGGTTCCGCATCGGTGACAATCAGTTCGTCCTCATAGGATTTCCAGGTAATCTGCTGAAAATAAGGGGAAAGGATATCCGTTCCATTTTCCCTGCCAAAGCGTTCGTACAGTTTATCTGCGGAGAGGGCAATCCTTTCATCGAAGGACTGGACTAGAAGGCTGACCTCCCGCATATGTCTGGAACCGTAGGTACTGCAAAGAAAACGTCCGCCTGGCTTCAGGATTTTTGTTACATTTTTGCACACCTTTCCAATGTCGTCACAGTAAAAAAGTACATGATTGGCAATGACCAGATCAAAGGTGCCAATCCTTGGAGGAATGTTGTGACAGTCAAAAGCTTTGAAAGAAAAACGGGGATCTTCTCCGCCAATGGCACGCCTGGCGTCACGGAGCATACCCTCGGAAATATCAGAAAGGGTAATGTGTATGTTCCCTGGCAGTTTTGATAAGTTCTGGGTCCAGAGAGCTCCGTCACCGCATCCAAGCTCCAGAATATTCATTCCCTCATGAATCTGGCACTGCTGGCAGATCCAGGGAAACCAGCCTTCCTGGTTTACAGAATAAAGACTGTGCAGGTTGATTCTGGAAGAAATGTTGGAAGCATTCTGGTACTGATTTTTCAGACTTTTTTCCATGACAGTCAGATGGATCAGGTCCAGCATACGACTCCAGTCCACGGTATGCTCCTCAGAAATGGCCTGGGCAGTATCTTTCAGTGTTTTTTCCACAAGCTGCATCTGTTCAATCCGGTCCTGTACAAGCTTCAGCTGTACATTCAGGGCATTGAGCATAAAATGGCTGTCCGGGTCTTCGATAGTCATCTCCCGGATATCCTCCAGGGAAAATCCAAGATATTTCAGCAGCAGGATCTGCTGCAGCCTTGCAAAGTCCGTGTCAGTATAAAATCTTGCGCCGGACTCGGATACAAGAGAAGGTTTCAGAATATCGTGCTGGTCGTAATAGCGGATGGTCCGCAGTGTTACTCCAGCCATCCGGGCAAACTGACCGGAAGAGTAGTAGCCGTCTTTTTTCAAAAAAACACCTCCTGGATTGCCAAATGTTATATTATATTATAGGGAAAATTTATCTGGGGTGCAATGGAAAGTTTGAGGCAGGTTATGGTTTATTACACTTACAAAAGAACAGCTTGCGGAATATTACTGGCAGATCCTGTCGCAAAGAGGCGAACGCTTTTCCTTGTGCTTTTTTTATCTGTGTGCTACCCTTTAAGCAAGGCCAGCGGGGCCGAAGATGAATCTTAAAACTGGCAGTTCTGTCAGTCTTTTTCCACAATAAAATGTAAGGAAGAGAAGAAAAAAGGACAGGAGGTTAACATGAACCTATTCGATTTTACCTACTGCGGTAATTATAACCGGCAGATTCAGAACCTGGCCAGGATATCCCCTGAGAAGTGGAGTTTTGGGCAGTCCGGGGATAACGGGATCCTGAAAGGTTATCTGGAAAATACATTCCGCAGACTGTATGAGGAAGGAAAAGTACGGGAAGAGAAAGAATATGCCCTTTTTCATACAGGACTCTTTAATCAATATTATCAGCCAATTTATGCTTATTTTGTTCCAAATGTAGTACCGGACAGACAGAAATGGTATCTGGAAGGATTTTATACAGACTACTCGCTTTTAAAAATAAAAATTACGGATCTGCCGCCCAGGGCTGCTTATGTGGAAAATCCTTCCGATCTGGTGTTTGATACCAAGCTGCCGGTGGTGCCTCAGTATGAGCATATTTTTGATGATGAGGAAAATGTGCAGCGGCTTCCTTCTGCAGTGAGGGAGAGCGGCATGCGGGTACAGCTTTTTGATGGAGCCTTACAGCAGACCAGACGGATACTGGAGTCAGACTACAAGGCTGCCATTCCTCAGTATTATAACCATTCCATTCAGCTTTTAATCCCAATCTGCCTTCAGAATCCGGGAATTCCGGATCTGGCACTGGCCTGTATGAAAACTCCGGATGGGACCAAATATCTGGGACGAACCTGTCTGACTCTCCGGATGGCCTATCACAATGCCAGACTGCTTGCAAGGCTGGACGGGAGCTGGCTGAGGGCGTGAAGAAGTTAGAGAAAATGAAATACCTTCAAAGAGGATATTGGAACAGCAATCGGAAAGCTGCAATTTCCTGGCAACGTCTTGCTGCTGTGGGGCAGATCGTGAGCAGGAATAAAGAGTGTGAAAGAACTGTGACTTTCTTTCGGAAAAACTGTTCAAAATATATAAAACGTGTTACAATATAAAACTATCACAGAGAGAAAATCAGAGGTAAGGACTACATAAGACAGCAAGTCCTGGATTGATCAGAGAGGCAGGAATCAGACCTTGGATTTTCTTATGAAACACAGGAGAATGTATGAGAATCGAATTAAAAGACGAAAATCAGGAAGAACCGCAGAAAATTGATGAGAACGACATCCGTTACAAACACGAGACCGATCTGACGAAGAAAGAGAAGCGTGAACTTGAGAAAATGAAGCTTGCCAGTATGGGCTGGAAGGGAAAGCTTCAGTATATCTGGGCCTATTATAAGCCACAGATGGCAGCCATTGTGGCGGTGATCGCCATAGCCTTTTTTGTAAAAGATCTTTACGAAAATTCCAGGATCCATACAGCACTTACGGTTATGGTAATTGACTCCTACGGAACGAAGCAGGAGGAAGCCGAAGAAAAGGTACAGGAAGCGCTGGGAATCCAGGACGATCCATATGAAATCGTCACAGTAGACGAAAGCCTGCGCACCGGTGAAGACGGAGTTGCATTGGAATCCTACAGTCAGATGGCCTTTACCACCAAAGTATCTGCCAGGGCAGTGGATGTGCTTATTGGTTCTGAAGATTATATGGACGGTTTTGAGTTCAAAGATGAGTATTTTATGGATCTGACAAAGCTTTTGCCAGAGGATGTTTACCAGGCATTTGGGAAGCAGGATGATAAATACAGCATTACCATTGATTCTGATGAACTGGCAGAGGAACTTGAGGTGACCTATGAGCCTGTTAAGATCGGAGTTCTCGCTAATTCAGAGAATGTGGAGAATGCAGTGAAATGGCTGACGAAACTGGCAGAAGAATTATCGTAAATAATGAAGGGAGACGTGTGAAAGGTGCCGCGTCCCCCTTCCTTTTTCTATAAAAATAGGCCGAATTTTCTGGGCGCATTTCAAACACGCTCTAAAGCTTTTTCAGATAGTGTTTTTCAATAAAAGAGAGAACTCCATATAGCCCCATGGCAATCAGACACAAAACCACAATGGACATCAGCACCCAGGTAAGCTTGAAGAAGTGTGTCTGCAATCTGAAAGAAAACTATATAAAATTCAGAAAAAATTTTGTAAAAATGTCAATAGGATATTTGACCGAAATAAGGTATCCTAAACAGATAGAAGAGATTCTAAAGGATAACAGGAGAGAGAAGGATATGAAGGTTTTGCTGGTCGGGAATACCGGCTATGTGACAGAAGAATTTGTAGAAGAAGCATTTCCAGAATGTCAGGTAATGGTACTTGGAAATAAAATGATAAAGACAGTCCGGAGAAGGGAACTTATTTCCAGACCATTTCCCAGGACGGAACTGGAACTTGGAGATATTTTCAGAACATACGAATTTGAAGCTGTGGTATACTTTTCTAATTATCTGACCTTACATGGAGAACTGGAAGGGGAAGCAGAGAATCTGCGCAAGATCCTGCAATACTGCAGGAAAGGGGTTCAAAGCCATTTCCTTTACGTGACAGGACCGGAGGGAATGTTTGATGTACCAACAGGCAAGACTCTGCTGGTACAAAATGCAGAGGATGTGTGCAGACGCTATGCGGGACTGTACGGTCTGAGGGTGAAAATACTGCGAGTACCCTATTTATATTCCGGAACCTATAAAAAAGATTTCTTTTACAAAATTTTCCAGGCTTCGAAAGAGAGCCAGAAGCTGTTTTTTCGGGAAGCTCCGGAGCAGAAAGCCTGTTTTTTATATTCTATGGATCTGGCAGAACTGATGTACAAGCTTTTTGATAACTGGAATGATGAGGAAGAGGTGTTGAATGTGCCAGATGTATTTGGCATCTGTTTTCAGGATGTGACCGAAGAACTGAAAAAGGTTTTATCCCCGGTCTCCATTATCTATAAAAGCAGTGCCGTTGTAGAAAAAATAAAAGAAGACGACAGACAGATCCGAACAAACTATAACTGGTTTCCAAAGATTTCAGTATTAGATCATATTTCGGAAATGTATGAAGAATACAAAAAAAACAATGGAGAAAAAGCAAGCCGGTTTACCAGGCTTTTCAATCAGAACCAAAGATGGCTGCGGGTATGTGAGTTTGTGGTCTGCTTTCTGGCGTTCGAATTTTTGCAGCGTCTTCTGGGAAATCAGGCTCAGTTTAAGATGATTGATCTGCGTCTTGTGTTTATTGTCTTGTTTGGAAGTCTTTACGGTCTGGGATATGGAATTGCCGGAGCAGCAGCCCAGACAGTATCCTTGCTTCTGGCATATGAAAGCCAGGGAACAAAGTGGTATACCCTTTTTTACGAACCAGCTAACTGGATCCCATTTATCTTTTATTTTGCTGCAGGTGCCGTGTGTGGTTATGTGCGAATGAAAAACAGGGAAAATCTGGAATTTATATCAGAGGAGAATCAGCTGATCCGGGAAAAATTTCTCTTTATGCGTGATCTGTACCAGGCGACCCTTCAGGACAAAAAAAGATACAAAAAACAAATTCTGGGCAGTAAAGACAGCTTTGGAAAGATTTTTGACATTACCAGGAAGCTGGATATTGTACAGCCAGAGGAATTGTTTATTGAAACGATGCACATTATGGAAGAGGTTCTGGAGAATGAAACCTTTGCGTTTTATTCCCTCAGTCAGAAAAACGGCTATGGCAGGCTGGAAGCTGCATCTCCCAAGTCTCAGGGAATGTACTCTGCTTCTGTCAGATTAAGTGAGTATACGCTTGCCCTGGAAACCCTGGAAAAAGGGCAGGTATGGGCAAATCGGGATTTCGTAAAAGGTTATCCCATGTATATGGCTGGTATCCGGAAAGAAGGCAGTCTGGTGATGTTGATCTGTATTCAGGAGGTAAAAAACGGACAGCTGACTTTATACTATATGAATCTGTTTCAGATTTTATGTGGTCTGGTAGAAACATCACTTTTACGTGCTCTTGAATATCAGGAAGCCACGGAATACAAGAAATATGTAGAGAATACGAGGATTCTGAAGCCGGAATACTTTGAAAAAAGTCTGGAGCTTCAGCATTCTATGCGTGAGCAGAAGATGGCATCCTATATCCTTCTGAAACTGAAGTATGGGAATATGACCATTGAGGATGCGGATGAGGCACTGGACCGCTGTATCAGAGAAAACGATATCCGTGGTATTTCTCCGGAAGGGGAGTTGTATCTGATTCTGACCCAGGCAGATGACAAGGCATTGCCAGTCATCCTTGAACGTCTGAAAAGAAATGGATTTGAGGGAAAGGTGCTTGATGTTCCGGTAGGAAAAGAGACAGCAGGAGTGGAATCATGACAAAAACAGCAATTGGAATCACGGCACTGGCGATTCATCTGATCATCTGCATACTGATCTGGTCAGGAATACGCACAGGATTTCTGAAAGCAAAGATGTACATGCTGTCTCTTGCCGTATTTGTACCAGTCTGGGGACCGGTGTGTGTCCTGCTCATACATTTTCAGCTTTTTTCCGGTACGGATCAGGTGAAAACAGTGGGAGTTGAAAAGCTCAGGGTTAACGAGGAAATTTATAAGAACATGTTTCCGGCCATGGAGGAAAATGACAGGGATGTGGTTCCTCTGGAGGAGGCCCTTCTTCTGAATGATCCTTCCAGGCGCCGGGAACTGATCATGAACGTTCTGAATGATAACCCGGGGGAATATGTGGAATTATTAAAGCAGGCACGAATGAATGAGGATGTGGAGGTAGTCCATTATGCGATTACAGCCATGGTGGAACTGTCCAAAGAATATGATTACAGATTACAAAAGATTGAGAAAAAATATACGAATGATCCAGATGATCCTGTTATT
This sequence comes from Ruminococcus sp. AM42-11, assembly GCF_003480145.1. Taxonomy (NCBI): domain Bacteria; kingdom Bacillati; phylum Bacillota; class Clostridia; order Eubacteriales; family Oscillospiraceae; genus Ruminococcus; species Ruminococcus sp. AM42-11. The sequence goes on from NZ_QUIO01000022.1 coordinate 25,591, forward strand.
CTGGAGGAGTACTGTGATTTCCTGAAAGAATATCTGAGTCAGGGCTTTATGGAGAAGCAGATGGAACAGATTTACAGAAACCAGTATACCCAGCTTTTGTTAAAACAGCTGGAACAAAAGGTGAATCTCCATACCTGTGTCTGCCTGATGGAAAATCTTATGGTGCAAAGGGATTTTTTTCTGGCAGAAAAAATATTGAAAATCATGGATCAGAACTGGCACAGAGGTGAAGAATACTGGATCTGGAAAATTCGGTATCTGGCAGAACGGAAAATGGGGAAAGAACTGAAACAGAGCTTACAGGCATTGAAGGAAGAGCATATCTATCTTTCTTCCAGAGGAAAGGAGGCACTGGGATTTTGGCTGGATGGATCAAAAAAGTGAAAGCTTTTCAATTTAAGGGAATTCTGGTGATCCTGGGCTGTTTTCTGCTTATAGGAGCCATTCTGTTTGCAGAACGATCCGGTCTGTCCTACCGGGAAAAGGCAAAGAAACTGACTTATCTGGATGCAGATAAAGTGGTTACGGAAGAAACTGCGATAAAGACACTAAAGCCAACCTGCCTTGTTCTTACAGACAGCAGTCAGGCGAACAGCACCATGGCGTGGATCCAGTTCGAGCAGATCTTTAAGGATATGAAGGTGGGTACTGATCTGGTTGATGTAAATCATGAAAGTATACCGGATGATCTGTCTGATTATGAGACTGTGGTCGTTCTTTTAAGCGATTTAAGTCCGCTGAAAGAAAATGTGCTGAAGATCAGCGACTGGGTAAAAGAAGGCGGAAGTGCCATGTTCGCTCTTACTCTTCAAAAGGATACTTATGTATCCCTTATTGAGCAGAAGCTTGGAATTGTATCCTCAGGTTACACAGATGCCATGGTAAACAGCATTTATTTCGACAGTGAGTTTCTCGTCGGAGGCGGAAAAGCATACAAAGTCACAGACGGCTACGAATCGGCCTGGGCAGTGGAGCTGAGTCAGCGTGCAAGGGTATACGCCTGGGCGGATGATACGTCAGGCATTCCTTTGATCTGGGAAGCTGATTATGGAAACGGAAAGTTTGTAGTAGATAATTTTGGGTTTTATGAAAAAGCTTTCAGAGGCTTTTTTGCTGCATCCTACAGTCTTCTTACAGATGTGGGGGTATATCCGGTGATCAACGGATCCGTCTTTTATCTGGATGATTTTCCCTCCCCTGTTCCAAATGGAGATGGAACTTATGTAAAAAGGGATTATGGCACCAGTATTGCAGATTTCTATACCAATATCTGGTGGCCGGATATGATCGCCCTTGCTACGGCTCACAATGTGCAATATACAGGAGTTATAATAGAAAATTATGAGGATGAAACAGACGGAGAGACGGAACGCCAGGATGATGTACAGCGGTTCCAGTATTTTGGAAATATGATCCTTCATCAGGGCGGGGAACTGGGTTATCACGGTTATAATCATCAGCCGCTCAGCCTGTCAGACACGGATTATGGAGATGCACTTCCCTATAAGACCTGGACAAGCTTTTCTGCCATGGAAAAAGCAATGAAAGAGCTGATGAATTTTGGAAAGGAAATGTTTCCGGAGACTACCATGTCTGTTTATGTTCCTCCTTCTAATGTTTTGTCAGAAGCGGGAAGGAAACTGCTGGGTTCCTTGTATCCCAAGATCCGTACTATTGCCAGCAATTATTTTTCCGGCGACTATGCTTATGTGCAGGAGTTTGAAGTGGCTGAAGATGGAATCGTAGAACAGCCGCGTATTATTTCCGGTGCGATCATTGACGATTATATGCAGATGGCTGCTTTGTCTGAGTTGAATATGCATTTTGTAAATACACATTTTATGCATCCGGATGACCTTCTGGATGAGGACAGAGGCGCTGCCCTTGGCTGGGAAAAGCTGAAAAACCGTCTGGATGAGTACATGACCTGGCTGAATGAAGCAGCACCGGCACTCCGAAATCTTACAGGCTCCCAGTTATCCGGTGCCATTGAAAGATATGGTGCCCTGACCGTGGAGAAAGACATTACAGACAAGAAAGTGCATCTTCATCTGGGAAATTTTTACGATCAGGCGTATCTGATGGTGAGAATGAATAAAGGAACTCCGGTGCGTGTGACTGGTGGAGACTTGACTCAGGCTGCTGGGAATCTGTATCTGCTGAGCGCAGAACAGGAAGATGTGTACATTGAGTTCGAATAAATATAATGACAGCAGTGTCAAAAGGTCTTTTACTATTGGTAACATAAACATATGTATTGAAAATGCAGATAAAAGGAGAAAACAGTGAGAATCTGTCTGGTTTTGGAAGGGTGTTATCCTTATGTGTTCGGCGGTGTTTCCACATGGATGCACCAGTATATCAATCAGATGCAGGAGCATGAATTTGTGCTCTGGGTTATTGGGGCAAATGCAGAAAAAAGAGGAAAATTTGTCTATGAACTTCCAGAGAATGTTGTGGAGGTTCATGAGGTTTTTCTGGATGATGCTCTCCAGGTGAAAGAAAAGGGGAAAATGTCCCATATTTTTTCCGAAAAAGAACTAGAAAGTCTGAGCGAGCTGATGCAGATGAGGAGACCGGACTGGGAGACGTTGTTTTCCCTGTATCATGATAAACATTTAAACCCTATGGCTTTTTTGAAAAGTGAGACTTTCCTGGAGCTTCTTATAAAAATCTGTAAGGAACAGTATCCGTATATTGCTTTTGCAGATGCCTTTCACACCATGCGTTCCATGCTTCTTCCTGTTCTGTATCTTATGGGAAGTGAAGTGCCAGAGGCGGATGTGTATCATGCCATATGTACCGGGTACGGTGGACTTCTGGCCTGTCTGGGCGGTTATGTGCACAAAAAGGATGTTCTTCTTACAGAACATGGAATTTATACACGGGAAAGAGAGGAGGAGATCATCCGTGCCAAGTGGGTGGTTCCATCCTTTAAGAAACAGTGGATCGCTTTCTTTTATATGCTGTCAGATATGATCTATCAGAGGGCATTTCGTGTGACCTGTCTTTTTACAAATGCAATGCGCACTCAGATTCAGATGGGCTGTGCACCTGGGAAGTGCCGGGTTATCGAAAATGGGATCGACTATGACAGGTTGTCTGGAATCCCCCTGAAAGAAGAGGATGGCTGGGTGGATATTGGAGCAGTAGTAAGGCTTGCTCCTATCAAAGATATCAAGACCATGATCTACGCTTTTTTTGAACTGTCTGCACATGTAAAAAATGTACGCCTTCACATTATGGGAGGAGTCGATGATGAAGAATATGCACAGGAGTGCTACGAGCTGGTGAAACAGCTGAAGCTGGAAAACATTATATTTACAGGGCGTGTGGACATTGTAAAATATATGGAGAAACTGGATTTTACCATCCTTACCAGCATTTCAGAAGGACAGCCCCTGTCTGTGCTGGAATCCTTTGCTGCAAGACGTCCCTGTGTTACCACAGATGTCGGCTGCTGTCGGGAACTTCTGGAAGGAAAGGAAGAGGATGTATATGGAAAGGCAGGCTATTATGTGGCACCTATGTATCGTGACGGACTGGCTCTTGCCATGGAGAAAATGTGTGAATCCAGAAGAAGGCGGCTTCGTATGGGAAAAAATGGACAGGAACGGGTAAAGGCTTATTACAGACAGGAACGCATGATCCGTCTGTACAGGGAGCTTTATGAGGAGGTGATACAAAAGAATGGCCGGAATCGGATTTGAACTAAAAAAACTGTTTAACAGACGAGGATTGTTTGCTTCCTTCAGAGCTTACGGATATGCGGGAGTCGTATGTACCGGTCCAATGCTCCTTGGAATTGTATTGCTTCTTGGCGTTATGTATCTTTGTGATAAAACAGGAGGCAGCAGACACAGCCGGGAACTTCTGGTGTGTATGATCACGTATACCCTTTTGTTTTCCCTGACAGTTACCAGTTTTTATCTATGGTAGTTACCAGGTTTATTGCGGATATGCTGTACGAAGAAAAATATGATATGGTATTGCCTTCTTTCTGGGGCTCTACAGGGATCATGCTGGTGGCCGGCGGGATTCTGTATGGAATTTTTCTTATCTTTTCCGGAGCAGGACTTCTGGACGGATTGCTGTGTCTGTGGCTTTTTGGAGAGCTGACCGTCACCTGGAATGCAATGAGTTATCTCACTGCAATCAAAGATTACAGAGGAATCATGCTGTCATTTACAGCTGCTATTGTGATCACATTTATATCCGGCTGGGTATTGCTGATGCTGGGGATTCCCCATGTGGAAGCTCTTCTGATTGCAGTGGCTGTGGGATACGGAGTGATGCTTTTGTGGGATGTGATCCTTTTGTATCAGTATTTTCCCCAAGGGGAAAGGGTGCCTTCCTTTTCCTAAGATGGGTGGATCAGTTTCTGCCTCTGGCATTTACCGGGCTTTTTATCAATATTGGACTGTTTGCCCATTTGGTGATCATGTGGGTCGGACCGCTTCAGGTACAGGTGCAGGGACTGTTTGTTGGTGCACCCTACCATGATGTGCCAGCTCTTGTGGCATTTCTTACAATTTTGGTAACAACAGTAAACTTTGTGGTTTCTGTGGAGGTGAATTTTTATCCGAAATATAAAAACTACTACAGTTTATTTAATGATAAAGGTGCTGTAGGAGATATTACCCAGGCTGGTGAGGAAATGTTAAAGGTATTGAATGTGGAATTAAAATACACGGCCTTGAAGCAGCTCCTTGCTACAGCACTTGCTATTTCTCTTGGCGGACTGCTCCTGGAGTATGTGCCGCTTGGGTTTAACGATCTTATGGAAGGGTATTTCAGAACCCTCTGCGTGGGATATGGCATTTATGCAGTGGCAAATACCATACTTCTGCTGCTTTTATATTTTACAGATTACAAAGGAGCGCTGGCGGCCTCCGGATGTTTTGCAGGAGGAACTGTGCTGTTTACAGTAATATCCCTGTTTTTCCCAAGAGTATATTATGGTTTCGGGTTTCTCACAGGCAGCGCAGTGTTTTTTTTGATTGCAGCCTTTCGTCTGGACTATTACACAAAGAGGCTGCCCTATTATATTTTGAGTGTACAGCCTGTGGTGGCCAGGGAAAAAAGAGGAAAGTTTTCCAGACTTGGTTTTTTCCTCAGCAAAAAACTGGAAAGGAGTCAGAACAGTGAAAAAATATAGAAAACTTGCATGTATTCTTGCCGGAAGTATGACCATGTCTTTATTCGCAGGCTGTATAGGAAATGGAGATGTAGTGCCGGAAGAAAAAAATGAGAGCACAGATACAGAAGAACCGACAGCATCCGAAACGTCACAGGAGATAAAAAAAGCAGAATCCCGGGATATTGACCAGATTCATTTAAGAGATAAGGACAGTCTTTATGAAAACGATGACGATACCAGCGTGGTTACCATGTACCTCACTGTTTCAAAAGGGAATTCTTCAGAAAATACAGATCATACATGGGAAGAAATCAATAGTTATTCTGTCTATGATTATGAAGAGATGGGAGTAGACAGATATCAGGCGGCTGCACTTTTACAGATAGGGGATGAGAATGGTCCGACAGAGGGAATGGTAGGATACGGGGAGAATGTTCCCAATGCCACGGTACAGATCCGTGGGCAGACTTCAAGCAAGAACGCCCAGAAAAACTATAAGATTGAGCTGAAGAAAAATAAAGGAACCTGGCGCGGGCAGAGAGCCATTAATCTGAACAAGCATATGACAGAAGGAATGCGGTTTCGGAACAAGCTCGCCTATGACCTGCTGAAGGGCATTCCCCAGCTGATCAGTCTGAGAACACAGTTCGTCCATCTGTATGTAAAAGATACTACAGATGGTTCTGCTGACGCGAAATTTGAGGACTATGGCTTGTATACCCAGGTAGAGCAGCTGAATAAGACTGGATTGAAGAATCATGGACTGGATTCCAATGGACAGCTTTATAAAATTAATTCTTTTGAATTTTACAGATATGAAGATGTGATAAAACTCCAGGATGATCCATCCTACGACAGTGTTGCTTTTGAAAAATTGCTGGAGATAAAGGGAAGTACCGATCATAGGAAACTGATTCAGATGCTTGAAGCAGTAAATGACTACAGTATTCCAATTGATACGGTTCTGGAAGAATACTTTGATGAGGAAAATATTACATATTGGATGGGATTCCAGATTTTGATGGGAAATGTGGATACCCAGAGCCGAAACGTGTATTTATATAGTCCATTAAATTCTGATACTTGGTATTTTATTCCCTGGGATAATGATGGCAGTCTGATGAGACCTGAATATAAGATAACCGGTTTAGTGATCAGAAAAGCTGGGAATCCGGCGTTAGTAACTATTGGGGAAATGTACTGTTCCAGAGATGCCTGAAATCAGAGCGTTTCCGGGAAAAGCTGGATGAGGCCATTCTGGATCTGAAAGAATATCTCAGTGAAGAAAGACTGGTCACCATGATTGAAAAATACAAGACTGTGGTGAAGCCGTATCTTTATGAGATGCCGGATGTGTTTTATGCACCTCTTACCAGTGAACAATATGATGAGCTTGCTGCATCACTTCCGGAAGAAATAGAAAAAAATTATCAGCTCTATGTAGAAAGTCTTAGTAAGCCTATGCCGTTTTTTATTGGTGTTCCTGTTGCAGAGGGAAATAAAATGAAAATAAACTGGGATAATTCCTATTCCTTTGACGCGGAGGATATTACTTATTCTGTAGAGATAGCAAAGGATTATCTTTTTCAGGATGTGATCTATACACAGGATGGTCTTCTGATCCCGGAAACGGAGCTGGAGCTTCCGGAAGCAGGACAGTATTTTATCCGTGTGCGTGCAACCAATGAAAAGGGAAAAACACAGGATGCTTTTGACTATTATGTTACAGATGAAGGAAAGCAGTATGGCATGAGGTGCATCTATGTAACGGAAGATGGTCAGATCGAGGAAGATATTTATGAGGAATAAAAGCAGGGAAGCATTTCGAAATGAATGGAAGTATCTGATCAGTACCAGTGAAAAAGAAATGCTTATGCTCAGGCTGAAGCCATTTCTACAGCCGGATCCCCATGCCGGGGAAGGGGGATATTATATCCGCAGTCTGTATTTTGAGGATTACTGGAACAGTGCATACGCGGAAAAGGAAGCCGGGGTACTGATGCGAAAAAAATACAGGATCCGGATTTATAACAATAATGACAAATTTATCAAACTGGAGCGGAAAAAGAAGTTTGGAAGTTATATTTACAAAGAGAGTGCACCGCTTACAAGAGAAGAGGTGGAGAAAATCCTGAAGGGGGACTATGCGTTCCTTTTGTACAGTCCCCACTCTTTATGCCGGGAATTTTACATAGAATGTACCTGCAATATGATGCGGCCAAGGACCATTGTGGATTACGAACGGATTCCCTGGATCCTGGATGCCGGAACGGTAAGGATCACCTTTGATTCAGATGTGAGAGCGGCTATTGGCAGTTATGATATTTTTGATCCTGGATTGCCTGCTTTGTCTGTGCTGGAACCTGGAAAACTGATTCTGGAAGTGAAGTTTACAGAAATGCTTCCCCAGCTTTTACGCGATGTTCTGCCACCGCCAGCAGCGGAATTTACAGCAGTTTCCAAATATGTACTCTGTTATGAGAAAACCAGGTATATGAATGGATTCGAGTACTGGTATGAGACATAAAAAGAAAACGTATAACTGTGAACTATGTTCACAAAAAATATCTTGCAAAATACTGCCTTCTGAATAATTACAAAAAAGCACAAAGAGATAAGTGGAGGAATTTTTTATGAGTGTAAAGGACATGATCAAAAAATCAGTTCTGGAATCCGGAGCGTTTACCAATTATGATGTTCCGGGGATTCTCACAGCTCTTGCGGCGGCTCTGCTGTTAGGGGCGCTGATCTATCTGGTATACCGGAAGTTTTACGCAGGAGTTGTTTTTTCAAGAACATTTGCTGTTACTCTGGTGGGAATGACAGTGCTTACCTGTATGGTAACCTTGGCTATCAGTACCAATGTGGTAATTTCACTTGGTATGGTAGGAGCGTTGTCCATTGTCCGTTTTCGTACAGCAATTAAGGATCCTATGGATCTTTTGTATTTGTTTTGGGCAATCACCACAGGAATTACGGCTGGAGCGGGAATGTATGTCCTGGCGCTTTTGGCGGCTGCGATTATGATCCTGATGATCGTATTGTTTTATCACAAACAGCAGAGAGGAAAAATCTATATTGCAGTGATCCACTATACAGGAGACCAGGCAGGGGATGAGGTAATCCGCTGCTTTGGAAAAAGAAAGTATTTTGTCAAATCCAAGACCATGCGCAAAGAAAAAACAGAGATGGCAGTGGAATTGTACTGCCGACAAAATGATATGGATTTTATGGAAAAAATCCGCAGCATTGAAGATGTAGAAGATGTCACTCTGATTCAGTATAATGGAGAATATCACGGATGAAAAAGATTCTGGCAGCAATGTTGCTGATTCTGATAGTCATTCTGGCAGCTGGCGCAGGTTATCAATGGTGGTCTTCCGGAAATGGAAACAAAAAGCAGTTTCAGAAATCCCAGGAGATTTTTGGAAATCCGCTTATGGGATATGCACCAAGTGCCTGGTATGAGAATGTGTCAGAGGATATTTCGCTTTTGTATATGGACATTACCTGGCAGAATTAGAGCCGGAAGAAGGGGTGTATGCCTGGGATTCCATAGAAGAGGAAAACCAGATAAACAGGTGGAAAAAAGAAGGAAAGCATCTGATCCTTCGTTTTGTCTGTGACATTCCAGGTGATGAGAAACATATGGATATCCCCCGGTGGCTGTATGAGAAGACGGGGGAAGACGGAACCTGGTATGATGGTGAATATGGAAAAGGATATTCACCGGATTACAACAATAAGGTTTTTATAGAAGAGCATGAGAAGGCAATCAAAGCCCTTGGAGAGCATTTTGGAAAAGACGGGCTGATCAGTTATATTGAGCTTGGAAGTCTTGGACATTGGGGAGAGTGGCATGTAAATTACAGCGATGGGATTACGAGAATCCCTGAGGAAGCTGTAAGAAACCAGTATATTATGCCCTGGCTGGAAGCTTTTCCCGGCGTAAACATGCTTATGAGAAGACCTTTTCATATTGCAGAAGCTTATGGAATGGGGCTTTATAATGATATGACCGGGCATAAAGAGTCCACAGAAGAATGGCTGACCTGGATTCAGGAAGGTGGAGATTATGGACAGGCAGAGGAGAAAGATGCGCTTGGCAGTATGCCAGATTTCTGGAAGACAGCTCCATCGGGCGGTGAATTTACCAGCTCTGTTTCCATGGAACAGATGCTGGTGACAGATCTGGAACAGACTGTAGAATTGGTCCGGAAGTCTCACACTACATTTTTAGGTCCGAAATATGCAGACAGTCAGTATAAAGATGGCTATGACAAAGTGCTTTTGAATATGGGGTACCGCCTGTGGATCTCAGAAGCTGCCTGGAAAAGGGAGGGGCAGGAAGATTGCCTGTGCCTGACCTGGAATAATGACGGCGTTGCTCCGTTTTACAAAAAATGGCCGGTATATCTGTATCTGGAGGATCCCTCTGGAAATACAGTGGAGAAGACGGAAATCAATATGCTTCTTTCTTCTGTTTTACCAGATACACAGCTTATTACCCGGACTGTATTTGAAACCCGGGATATTCCGGCACTTTTGAAGAAGGGATATGCTCTGTCTGTGGGAATTGAAGATCCCATGACAGAAAAGCCTGGCGTAAGGCTGGCAATGGAATGTGCTTATCAGAATGGCAGAAATATACTATGGCAGAAGGAAAAATAGAGTGGCTTTCGGTCCCTTTGCTTTCGGAAGACCGGTAATAAAAAGTTGGAAGAGGTAGAGAAATGTCAGAAAAAATAGTGAAATACGAGTATGAATATGGCCTGTGTAAACGGATGCACTACCGTGGATTATGGTGCGTGCGTTATGAAGGTGTGCCAGGGCATTTTGAGAAAGCGGGTATGGCCTGTTCCTGTGCAGTGGATGGCTGTGATAAGGATTGTGCAGTTATGGAAAGTGCGGATGCCGTTATTGATCCGGAGTGGGAGTGGCATATGCTGGACAATCCGCCTGGAAGATAGAAAAAAATTACGGCAGAGACAGGAAGAACTGCATATTATACCATAAGGCATGAAAACCGGAGTTGATAGTATGAGTCTGGCGGAATCCTTAAATTGGGAGCAAGAAGAGCAGTGCACATCCGTTTTTCCACGGTCTGTTACCAACCGGAAAAATCAGGAAAATTTAAAATTGTCAGAGAAAAAGGAATTATTAAAGAAAATCGCAGATATTCTTGCAGAGGAAAAATGGATTACCTCAGCTGAATTGTTGGTTTTGAAGGAAAAAATAGAAAAATACGGTGACACTTTATGACCAGGGCAGTGATCTACTGCCGGTGCAGTACAGAAGAGGAGTGCCAGAAGGATGCGCTTATAAGACAGGCGGCGGAGGCAAGAGAATGCGTCTGCCGCCTGAACTGGTCCTTAGAGGATGAATATATAGAAAGCAGGTCCGGTACCAGCACCCGGGGACGGGAACAGTACCAGCGGCTTTTTTCTGACCTTCTTAGAGATAAATTTGAGATTGTAGTGATAAAATCCCAGGACAGACTGATGCGAAACACAAAGGACTGGTATGTTTTTGTGGATCGGCTTGTGACTTGTGGCAAACGACTGTATCTCTATCTGGAAAACCGTTTTTACAGTGCCGATGACAGTCTGATCACTGGAATCAAGGCAATTCTGGCAGAGGAATACAGCCGGGAATTAAGCCGTAAGATCAATAACGCCCACCGGAACCGGCAAAAGACTGGAAGTGCCCTGATGCTTACTTCCAATACTTATGGCTACCGGAAGCTGCCAGATAAAAGCCTGGCGATCATAGAGGAAGAGGCACAGGTGAAAAGAAAAATGTATGAGCTTTGTGCAGGAGGTCTTGGCAGCAGATGTATCGCCCGGATCCTGCGGGAGGATGGTGTGCAGAAACGAAATGGAAGCTTTTTTACCGATTCTGATATCCGCCGCATGATCCGAAATCCTGTCAATAAAGGTACTGTGGTCATGAACCGGAAACATTATGATTTTGATACCAGGCAGGTGGTAAAAAATCCACAGGAACAGTTTTATATTTATGAAAACCGGATTCCGGCAATTGTGTCAGAAGAACTGTGGAAGGCTGCCAATGAAGAAATCGACAAAAGAAAGAAACCTGTCGGAAACCAGGAGAGAACGGCCAGGTGCTTTGGAGTAAATCCGGGAAAGCATGTGTTTAGCGGAAAATTGGTCTGTGGTTTGTGCGGGGCCCCTTTTTACCGGACAACAAGAAAGAGAAAAAACTATAAAATCCATGAATGGAAATGCAAAATTTATCTGGAACAGGGGAGAAAAAAGGAGGAAAAGCCAGGCGGCTGTGCCAATATCCATCTGGAAGAGGAAAAGTTGTTTCTTCTTCTGGAAAGGTCCGGAGGAAAAGAAATCCTGCCAGATCAGGAATGGGAGATTACGGATTTTTTTATGCAGCTTTTGAAGGAAAGTCTGGAAGAAAACCAAAAGAAGGATTTGGAAAAGTACGAACAGCTGGAAAAAAAGATTAAATACCAGCAACAGCTTTTGCTGGACAAATATCTGGAAGGCCTGGTGGAAGAATCTCTTTACCAGATCAAGGAAAGGGAACTGCAAAATAAATTAAAGAACAACACCGGCAGCAGAACGTGCAGGCAGAAGAACAGGGATTTTCTGGCAGAGGAACAGGAAGAAGTGGAAAAAAGGCTTCGGGAGACAGAGCAGTTTTTAAAAGAACATCATGTGATTCTAAAGGCCCACGTATTATGTGAGTTAAAAATGGTGGAGAAAATCCTGATTTATCCGGATCATCTGGAAGTGGTAAAGAAACAGGGAAAATGCATTATTGCGGCAGAGACCTTGGATATGCTATACTGAAAAAATCGTAACTGCCCGTCATGTCTGCAGTTACAGACATGACTTAGAGCCTGTTTGAAAAATCATTCTCGCAATCTGCACGCCTTGCTGTGCGGTATATTTTGTCCGAACAGGTAGAAAGGAACAGTATTATGAATATCAGAAAATCTACACTTCAGGATCTGCCACAGATACTGAACTTATATAAAATTGCCCGGGAATTTATGAAAAACAACGGTAATCCAAACCAGTGGGAGGACCGCTACCCGGAAGCTTCCACGGTAGAAAATGATATAAAAACAGGAATTTCCCATGTATGCGTGGAAAATGGGGAAATTGTTGGAACATTTGTATTTTATACAGGAGAAGATCCTACTTACCGTGTGATCGAAAATGGTGAATGGCACAGTGACAGGGAGCCCTACGGCGTGATTCACAGAGTTGCTTCCAATGGGGTGACAAAGGGTGTGACCAGGGCTGCATTTTCTTATGGGTTGGAGAGAAGCGGATATGTGCGCATTGATACCCATGAGGACAACAAGCCCATGCAGGGCGCTTTGAAGAAATTTGGTTTCAGGGAATGCGGTGTGATCCATCTGGAAAGAGGAGCGGAGAGGATAGCCTTTGACTGTCGGAAAGAGTGGCTCTGAAAAATAAAATTAAATTTCTTTTTTGAAGAAATACGGAATTGCACTTCGTTATAGAAAATTGGAAAGAGAAGAGGACAGCATTTTGGGGAAACTGTCAGAATGCGTACTCACTGGAATGTCTGACTTCCATATATGATCAGGTAGCCAAGCCCCTGTCTTGCACCGATGAATTCGCCTATGATCACCCCTACCAGGCAAAGACCGATATTTACTTTCATATTTGCAAGAATAAGGGGCACGGAGGAGGGCAAAACAATTTTTAAAAGTTCTTCTTTTTTACCGCCTCCAAGTGTGCGGATCAGCTTCAGCTTTTCCTGGCTGATCTCCCCGAAGCCTGTATACAGGTTCAGAATCGATCCAAAGATTGCCACAGACATACCTGCAACAATGATGGTCCGCTGACGGGCACCCAGCCATACAATGAGAAGGGGTGCCAGGGCAGACTTTGGAAGGCTGTTCAGCACTACCAGATAAGGCTCCAGTACTTTTGCAAGTCTGGGGCATACCCACAGCAGAATGGAAATGCCAAGACCCAGGACTACTACGAAGAGGAAACTAAGAAGAGTTTCCTTCAGGGTGGCTCCAATGTGGATGAACAGCGAGTGGTTTTTGGCCATCTCTACAAAGGTTTTGAAGATCATGGAAGGGCTGCTGAAGATAAAAGAGTCAATCCAGCCAGCCCTTGCCAGGATTTCCCATTGTGCCAGAAAAATAAGAAAGACCAGAAGCCTTGCGCTTACAACAAGGCGACGGTCCCTTTTCTGACGGGCAAGATATGCTTTTTGAGCGGGGGAAGGTTTATGCATTCTGATTCAACTCCTTCCAGATCAGATTAAAGTAGGATTTGAAAGCCGGGGCATTTCTCGAAGAAAGGGGCGTACGGTCTTTCATATCCAGATCAATGGGAACGATCTTTATTACAGTGGCAGGACGCTTTGAAAGAATCAGTACCCGGTCTGCCATGCTGATGGCTTCGGAAATATCATGAGTGACAAGAATAGCCGGTTTTCGTTGTTTTTTCAGGATTTTTCCAATGTCATCACTTACGTTCAGCCGTGTCTGGTAATCAAGTGCGGAGAATGGTTCGTCGAGAAGCAGAAGATCCGGTTTTAATACAAGAGTGCGGATCAGTGCCGCTCGCTGCCGCATGCCGCCGGAGAGCTGGCTTGGACGACTGTTACGGAATTTGTCCAGCTCATAAAGCTTTAACAGTTCATCTACATAGGAAAGATTGTCTTTTGTGAGTTCGCCTTGTATTTCCAGTCCAAGGAGAACATTGCGGTAGATGCTGCGCCATTCCAGAAGGTGGTCTTTTTGAAGCATATAGCCAATACGGGCGCTGTCCTTGTTCAGTGGCTTTCCATTCATAAGAATGGTTCCGCTTTCCGCATGTAAAAGCCCGCAGATCAGATTCAGCAAAGTGGACTTTCCACAACCGGAAGGCCCTACGACAGCCAGAAACTCTTCTGGCATAAGATGAAAAGATATATGAGAAAGGGCAGCCGTTTCCCCGGATAAGCTATGGTAAGAAAGGCACACATCCTTTACTTCCAGAAGCGGATTCATAATCAAACCTCCATTTTCGTATAATTTATGATATGCTTTTGGGGTGGGGTGTGTTATAATGAAGTGATTTATCTATGTGCAGAGTGTAGCGAAGCGGAGTTCGCGGTTCCTGTACCGACAATTTTTTAGAAAGAAAATAATATTATGAGTAAAAAGCAAACGGTTTTCAACCTGTTATTTCTGGTGATCGTTTTCGGTCTTACCGTGTACCTGGTTTTTCGCGGCAAGGACATCGGGGATATTATCCGTACTGCCAGGGAAGCTGATGGAAGATATCTGCTTCTGAGTCTTGTGTGCGTGGTATTTTTTATTCTTGGCGAATCGGTTATCATTTTTTATATGATGAAAACACTTGGAGCCAGTGTGAAAATGACTCATTGTGCACTGTATTCCTTTGTTGGATTTTTTTTCAGCTGTATTACTCCGTCTGCATCAGGCGGACAGCCCATGCAGATCTTTTACATGAAAAAAGATAAACTGCCTATTCCGGTAACCACTCTGGTTTGATGATCGTTACCATCACCTACAAGGCAGTTCTTGTAGTGATCGGTGTTCTGATCTGTTTTCTGGGCGGTGATTTCCTGAGAGGCTATCTTGGGGACTATATGTGGGTGTTTTATCTAGGCGTGGGTCTGAACGTGTTCTGTGTTACCTTTATGATGATATTGGTGTTTGCCCCAGGCCTTGCGAAATGGATCATGGTAAAAGGTCTGAAGATCATTGAGCATGTCCGGATTCTGAAGCCAAAAAAAGCAAGGCTTGAGAAGCTGGAGGCTTCCATGGACCAGTATCACGCAACGGCAGCCTTCTGGGCCAGCCATAAACGGATCATACTGAATGTATTTATCATTACATTTGTGCAGAGGTGTATTCTGTTCACGGTCACTTACTGGGTGTACCGCGCCCTGGGACTCCATGAGTATGGAATCCTGACCGTTACTATTTTACAGGCGGTGATTTCCGTATCTGTGGATATGCTTCCTCTTCCGGGAGGCATGGGAATCAGCGAGACATTATATATGGTGATGTTTGTGCCCGTATTTGGACCGCTTTTGCTGCCATCTATGCTGCTCAGCCGTGGGATTTCCTATTACGGACAGATGCTGATCAGTGCACTTATGACCTGTGTGGCACATCTTACCATTGGAAGGAAAAACGAAGAGATACAAAGGATGTAATTAACTGCAATGAAGGAAGAACGTTTGAAAAAGGAGAAACAGGATATGCTTGGATTTTATGATTATACGGTGGTGCTTACATACATCAGTCTCGCTGTTTCCGTATTTGGAATGACAAGAGCACTGGAGGGAGACTTCAAAGTTGCAATTTTGTGTCTGGCACTGTCCGGACTTTGTGATATGTTTGACGGGAAAATCGCCCGTACAAAGAAGAACCGTACAGAGGATGAGAAGAAATTTGGAATTCAGATCGATTCCCTGTGTGATGTGGTATGTTTTGGTGTGTTTCCGGCAATGATCTGTTATTGTCTGGGAATGAACCATATTCCGGGTGTGATCATTCTCTGCCTGTATTGTGTAGCTTCTGTAATCCGTCTGGGTTACTTTAACGTAATGGAAGAGAAGAGACAGAACGAGACCTCCGAGCTTCGTCACTATTACCAAGGTCTGCCAATCACTTCGATGGCGATCATCCTTCCGTTCCTTTATCTGCTGAGAAGAGGATGCGGGAAAAATTTCCTTCTGGTGATCCATGTGGCAGTGGTAGTAGTCGGAGTGCTGTTTATCAGTGATTTTAAGGTGAAAAAACCTCAGAATCCAATGGTGATCCTTCTGGTTGCCCTTGTGGCACTGGCGCTTTCCATGATGTTTCATCTGTTATAAAACGGATATTCACCATATATGAAAGTCAGCTGTCTGGCGCCTGTTGCGCTCCTGCAGCTGCCGGCTGCATTCGTAATCCGGGCTGTCGCCAGACGATATCCATGAATTCGCTTATGCAGGCATGGCTCTTTTGTGGATGCCATCGGGAACTTTTATAGCAAATGCAGGGGAGGTATTATGAAATATATAGACAGAAAAGGCAACATCACAATAGAGGAGAACAGACAGGATAAATTTTTGCGCCATCTGTATAATGACTGGGGCGGACGTCTTTGCCTGAAGATCATAATACAGCCTTTTGTTACCAGACTGGGCGGCTGGTTTTTGAATACCAGGCTTTCTGCGAGGATGATTCCTGGATTTGTGGAGCGCAATCACATTGATCTTTCCAGCTGCACCAGACAGGAGTTTGCTTCCTATAACGACTTTTTTACCCGCAGGCTTAAAGAGGGGCAGCGGCCTGTAGCAGCGGATGACAGCGTACTGGTCAGTCCTTGTGACGGAAAGGTTACCGTGAGCCGTATTGGCAGTGATTCCAGATTTTATATAAAAGATACTCTGTATACTCTGGAACGCCTGCTGAAGAATAAAAAGCTGGCAAAGCGGTATCTTGGCGGTTATGCAGTGATCCTCAGGCTGACAGTCGATGATTATCACCATTACTGCTATGTGGCAGATGGAGAGAAATCTCCGGATGTAAAGATCCCCGGTGTTTTTCATACGGTAAATCCTGCTGCTAATGACGTATGCCAGATTTATCATGAGAATACCAGAGAGTATTGCCTGTTAAAAACAGAGCAGTTTGGAACCATTGCTATGATGGAAGTCGGAGCTATGATGGTGGGGAAAATTACCAATCTGAAACCTGGTGCCTGTGAAGTGAAAAAGGGTGAAGAAAAAGGTTATTTTGAATTCGGAGGTTCTACCATTGTCCTGCTTCTTCAGCATGGAAAGGTAAGGCTGGATTCTGATTTGATAGAGAATTCTGAAAATGGATATGAAACGATTGTAAGAATGGGTGAGAGAATTGGCAAATGTAAATTACCAAAAAGAGCTTGAAAAATTAATCGAACAGCATGAGAGAGAAGGAAAGGTTCCCAGACTTTTTCTTCATGCATGCTGTGCGCCCTGCAGCAGTTATGTCCTGGAATATCTTTCCAGGTTTTTTTCTGTTACAGTATTTTTTTATAATCCCAATATTTCTCCCAAGGAGGAATATGAGAAGCGGGTGGCAGAAATCCGCAGGCTGATCAGCGAGATGGAGTTTCTTCATCCAGTCGATCTGGTGGAAGGCGCGTATAGACCAGAGGATTTTATGCCATGGCAAAAGGGCTGGAGGATGTACCGGAGGGAGGAGAACGGTGTTTCAAATGTTATCGGCTTCGAATGGAGGCAGCAGCAAAGCTGGCTCAGGAGGGCGGATATGATTATTTTACCACCACACTTTCCATCAGTCCTTTAAAAAATGCAGGAAAGATCAATGAGATAGGCCAGGAACTTGCACAAATCTATAAAGTGGAGCATCTTCCGTCTGATTTCAAGAAAAAGAACGGATATAAGCGGTCTATAGAACTTTCCCATGAATATGGGCTGTATCGGCAGAATTATTGCGGGTGTGTGTTTTCTAAGCGGGAGAGCATGGAGCGGGAAAAGCAGAAACAACAGAGCTGCATGGACTGTCAGTGAAACCATCTGATATTTTGCAAACAATAGTGCAGAGTCATGCACTTGCATGAATTTTGTGCATTGCAAAACGGTTTGATGCAGTAATGTATAGCGAAAATCATAATGAAAGACTCTTTGCAATTAGCAGAAAGTGTGATAAACTAGCACTTGATTGTAGTAAAGTTAGAAAGAATTTGTAAGGTTCCTATAATACTTCAAAGTGTATTTCTGTAAAATTCTTAAGCATCTTGCTTTTGGAATAAAAATATTGAAAAATTCGTGGAACTTTGCAGGAAATGAGGGAAAATATTATGGCACAGCTTTGGGGCGGACGCTTCACTAAGGAAACCGATAAACTGGTTTATAATTTTAATGCATCCATTTCATTTGACCAGAAATTTTATGAACAGGACATCCGTGGCAGCAAGGCACATGTAAAGATGCTTGCAAAACAGGGGATTCTGACAGAGAAAGAGAGAGATCAGATATTAGAAGGACTGGAGGGAATCCTGGCAGATGTGAAAGCAGGCAGACTTGCAATCACATCAGAATATGAGGATATCCACAGTTTTGTAGAGGCAAACCTGATCGACCGTATTGGTGATCCGGGTAAGAAGCTTCACACGGGAAGAAGCCGTAATGACCAGGTTGCACTGGACATGAAGCTTTATGTGCGTGATGAGATCGATGAGATTGACCAGGAAGTAAAATCACTGCTTGAGGCTCTTCAGAAGATCATGGAAGAGAATGTGCATACGTATATGCCCGGCTTTACCCATCTCCAGAAAGCCCAGCCAGTTACGCTGGCGCATCATGTGGGAGCATATTTTGAAATGTTCCGCCGTGACAGAGGACGTCTGTTTGATATCCGCAAGAGAATGAACACCTGTCCTCTTGGCGCGGGAGCTCTTGCAGGAACTACCTATCCGCTGGACAGAGAATACACCGCACAGCTTCTGGACTTTGATGAGCCAACCAGAAACAGCATGGACTCTGTATCTGACAGAGATTATGTGATTGAACTGTTGTCCGCACTTTCTACGGTTATGATGCATCTCAGCCGTTTTTCCGAGGAGATTATTCTCTGGAATTCCAATGAGTACCGTTTTGTGGAAATCGATGATGCATACAGTACCGGAAGCAGTATTATGCCTCAGAAGAAGAACCCGGATATTGCTGAGCTGGTAAGAGGAAAAACAGGACGTGTTTATGGAGCACTGACATCAATTCTTACTACCATGAAGGGAATTCCGCTGGCATACAATAAGGATATGCAGGAGGATAAGGAACTTACATTTGATGCTATTGATACTGTGAAAGGTTGTCTGGCTCTTTTTACCGGCATGATATCCACCATGCAGTTTAACAAGGCGAACATGGAAGCAAGCGCAAAGAATGGCTTTACCAATGCTACTGATGCGGCAGATTACCTGGTAAATCATGGCGTGCCTTTCCGTGATGCGCATGGAATCGTTGGGCAGTTGGTTTTAAAATGTATTGAAAAGGGAATTTCCCTGGATGAACTGTCCCTTGAAGAGTATAAAGAAATCAGTCCTGTGTTTGAACAGGATATTTATGAGGCTATCAGCATGAAGACCTGTGTGGAGAAACGTATGACTCTTGGAGCTCCCGGTCCGGATGTGATGGAGCAGGTAATTGCAGGAAATAAAAAGTATCTGGAAGCGAACTGAAAAGAGGACACATCCTGCAGAAAGCCTTTTTCAAACATGCTCTGGGCAGTTCGGTGGAAAGTAACGAAAGAATCTTGTTTTACAGGATTTTTTTGGTAAATCAGATAAATTTATTGCTTTAATATGATAAAATTTAAGAAAGTACTTGCATTTTCTCAGAACATGGTATAGTATGTCATAGGAATACACATGTACGCAGAGGAAAGAATGAGGAGAGAATATTATGAGTGAAAAGCTTAGAGTTGGTATTTTAGGTGCTACCGGAATGGTGGGTCAGAGATTTATTTCCCTGTTAGAGAATCATCCATGGTTTGAAGTTGTAACTGTTGCAGCAAGCCCGAGAAGTGCTGGAAAGACTTACGAGGACGCTGTAGGAGGCAGATGGAAAATGGATACTCCAATGCCGGAAGCAGTGAAAAAGCTTGTTGTTATGAATGTAAATGAGGTAGAGAAGGTTGCGTCAACTGTTGACTTTGTATTCTCTGCTGTAGATATGTCCAAGGACGAGATTAAAGCCATCGAGGAAGCATATGCCAAGACTGAGACACCAGTTGTTTCCAACAACAGCGCTCACAGATGGACACCTGATGTGCCGATGGTAATTCCGGAAATCAATCCAGAGCATTTCGAAGTTATCAAACATCAGAAAGAGCGTCTGGGAACAAAGAGAGGTTTCATCGCTGTTAAGCCAAACTGTTCTATTCAGAGCTATGCACCTGCACTTACTGCATGGAAAGAATTTGAGCCATATGAAGTAGTTGCTACTACATATCAGGCAATTTCCGGAGCTGGAAAAACATTTAAGGACTGGCCGGAAATGGAGCATAACATCATTCCATATATTGGTGGCGAGGAAGAAAAGAGCGAGAAAGAGCCACTTCGTATCTGGGGTAAAGTTGAGGACGGCGTGATTGTTCCGGCGAAAGAGCCTGTTATCACATGTCAGTGCGTTCGTGTGCCGATCCTGAATGGCCACACTGCAGCTGCATTTGTAAAATTCAGAAAGAAACCTACGAAAGAGCAGCTTGTAAAAGCACTTGTAGAGTTCAAGGGAGTTCCTCAGGAACTGAATCTTCCAAGCGCACCGAAGCAGTTCATTCAGTATCTTGAGGAGGATAATCGTCCACAGGTTACAGAGGATGTGAACTTCGAGAACGGAATGGGCGTATCAATCGGAAGACTTCGCGAGGATACTGTTTACGATTGGAAGTTCATTGGACTTTCCCACAACACTGTAAGAGGTGCTGCAGGTGGTGCTGTTCTTTGCGCAGAGACATTGAAGGCGCAGGGATATATCCAGGCGAAATAAATTGAAGAGTGAATAAATGCAGGGAGAATGCTGCCGGATGTGGTGGCATTCTCCCTTTTTGGGGATAGTCGGCAATCAGCACGCCCCACTTTGTGGTAGATTTCACTCGAATTCGTCTGCCGTAGCCCGTTACGGCGCATTCATCCAGGCGAAATCTCCCGCAAATTGTGACGTACATCTTGCACCTTTTTCAAGAATAGTAACAGATAAACAACTAAAATAAAAAACTGACCGTTTACGATAGGGGAGATTCATGTTAAAATAGATAGCACGTTAGAGCCTGTTTGAAAAATCATTCCCGCAATATGCACGCCCCACTTTGCGGGAGATTTCACCCGAATTCGATTGCCGTAGCCCGCTACGGCGCCCTCATCCGGGCAAAATTTCCCACAAATTGTGACGCACATCTTGCAGAAAGCCTTTTTCAAACACGCTCTAGAACTGACAGGAGGTGAGTCCATGAGCGACAGAGAGCGAATCCGCCTTACCCAGTATTCTCATACATCTGGCTGAGCGGCGAAAGTAGGTCCGGGGACCCTTGCCCAGGTTCTGGGTAAGCTGCCGAAGTTTTATGATTCGAATTTACTGGTCGGAACGGAATCTTCCGACGATGCTGCTGTATATCGTATATCTGATGATCTGGCCATGATCCAGACCGTGGATTTTTTTACACCGATCGTGGACGATCCTTATACTTTCGGACAGATCGCAGCGGCAAATGCGTTAAGTGATGTGTATGCTATGGGTGGAGAGCCTAAGCTGGCATTGAATATTGCAGCCTTTCCTAATTGTCTTGATCCGGAGATTCTGGGCGAGATTCTGCGGGGAGGTGCAGACAAGGTAATGGAGGCTGGTGCTTCTCTTGCGGGAGGACACACGATTCAGGACGATGAGCCGAAATATGGCTTGTGCGTTACCGGATTTGTAAATCCTGCCTCAATGTGGAAAAATATTGGAGCAGAGACCGGAGATGTTCTGATCCTTACCAAGCCTCTTGGAACCGGAATTCTTTCTACTGCAGTGAAAGGAGAGATGGCATCTGAGGAAGAGACTGCCTATGCAGCTTCTGTGATGGCGACTTTGAACAGGTATGCCAGAGATAAAGTGGCAGATCTGCAGATTCATGCCTGCACGGATGTAACAGGTTTTGGTCTTGCCGGACATGCCCTGGAAATGGCGAAGGGAAGTGGGAAGACCCTTTGTATTTCTCTTGGTTCCCTGCCGATTATGAAAGGAGCACTTGACTATGCTTCTATGGGATTTATTCCTGCAGGTGCATACCGCAATCGGGAATTTGCAGGGGGAGAGTGCGAGTTTTCATGGAAGAATCACAGTGGGGAAAGCAGTGAGAATTTCTGGCTGGAAAAGACCAGGTGTGAAGCTGTGGAAAATGAAACAGGCAGAAGTGAAACCATCATAAATGAAGCAGAGCTTGCTGCCCGTGAGGATATAGTATTTGACCCGCAGACTTCCGGAGGGCTTCTCCTGAGTATAGATTCTCAGGATGCGGACAGGGCAATTAGTCGACTGTCTTCTCTGTCGCTTCCCTGTGCTGTGATTGGACGGGTAATTAATTTACAAAAGAAACATCTCGTTTTTGTGAAATAGTTCCTAATTGATAAAAAATTATCAACTTCTATTGTGAAAAATACATCAAAGTGTTATAATTGTAAAAAACAATACGGAGGTGTTTTTTATGAACTATGAAGATGTGCAAAAACTTTCAAACGCAGCCAAAAACAAAATCGGGCTGCTGAACGGCAATTTCCTGAAGTACTTTCTTCGGGCTGTAATGGCTGGTTTCTTTATTGATGTGGCAGTTATTTACAGCAATGTTATAGGAAGTGTATTTTCAGGATCAGATCCTGCCTGGGGCAAGTTTCTTGGAGCTGTAGTGTTCTCCATTGCTGTTCTTCTGATCAGCCTGGTTGGCGGCGAGCTGTTTACCGGTAATAACATGGTAATGGCATTCGGCGCCTTCGACAAGAGTGTATCCTGGGGGGATGCAGGCAAGGTATGGCTGGTAAGCTACCTTGGCAATTTCGTTGGATGTGCAATTATGGCACTTCTTTTTGTAGGAGCAGGTGCATCCGGCTCAGCAGATTATTTCGCAGGCTTTATTAACAACAAGCTGACGATCCCTATGGGACAGATGTTCATGCGTGCAATTTTGTGTAACTTCTTCGTATGTCTTGGTGTACTCTGCGGAATTAAGCTGAAAAGTGAAACCGGTAAATTCCTTATGATCGTAATGTGTATCTCTGCATTCGTTTTCAGCGGATTTGAGCACTGCATTGCAAACATGGGAATTTTTGTAGTAAGCCTTGGTCTGGTAGATGGCCTTTCCGTTGGTCTCATGCTGAAGAGTATGCTGATCGTAACCATTGGAAATATGGTGGGAGGTGCTCTTTTACTGGCATGGCCATTAAGAAAGATGAGCGCAGATAAATAATATGTCAAAAGCTTTATACATAGCAGAGAAGCCCAGCGTGGCTCAGGAATTTGCGAAAGCTTTAAAATCTGGCGGACAAAGACGGGATGGCTATATCGAGTCTGATACCTGCGTGGTGACCTGGTGTGTGGGACATCTGGTCACCATGAGCTATCCTGAGAAATATGATATGAAATACAAAAGGTGGAGTTTAGATACCCTGCCTTTTTTGCCGCATGATTTTAAATACGAAGTGATACCTGGCGTGGAAAAACAGTTCCAGATCGTGAAAGGGCTTTTAAACAGACCTGATATTGATACCATTTATGTGTGTACCGACTCTGGGCGTGAAGGTGAATATATTTACCGCCTGGTAGCACAGATGGCGGGAGTGAAGGACAAGACGCAGAAGCGTGTGTGGATCGACTCCCAGACTGAAGAAGAGATTCTTCGGGGAATCCGTGAGGCAAAGGACATCTCAGAATATGATAACCTTGCCGCAGCCGCCTATCTTCGGGCAAAAGAAGATTATCTGATGGGAATTAATTTCTCACGTGTACTGACTTTGCGTTATGGAAACAGCGTAACCAATTATCTTGGAGGCAAATACCAGGCAATTTCCGTTGGACGGGTTATGACCTGTGTCCTTGGGATGGTAGTTCGCCGCGAGCGGGAAATCCGCGCATTTGTGAAAACACCTTTTTACAGAGTTGTGAGCAGCATTGCTCTTGAAGGAGAAAGCTTTGAAGGAGAGTGGAGAGCTGTAGAAGGCAGCCGCTATTTCCAGTCCCCTGTTTTATATAAAGAAAATGGTTTTAAGAAAAAAGAAGATGCCCAGAAGCTGATCTGTGAATTAAGTACACAGCAGCCTCTTATATGTACGGTGGAGAAGATTGAGCGAAAGAAGGAAAATAAGAATCCGCCTCTTCTGTTTAATCTGGCAGAGCTTCAGAATGTCTGTTCCAAACTGTTCAAGATCAGTCCGGATGAGACTCTTTCCATTGTGCAGGATCTTTATGAAAAGAAACTGGTCACATATCCCAGAACAGATGCCAGAGTTTTATCGACAGCTGTGGCAAAGGAGATTTATAAGAATATTTCCGGGCTTCGGAATTATCCTCAGGCCGGGGAAGCTGCGCAAGGTGCGTTAGAGCTTGGCGCATACAAAAATATCGCGAAGACACGTTACACCAATGACAAACAGATTACAGACCATTATGCTATTATTCCTACTGGCCAGGGACTTGGCGCACTAAAGGGACTTTCTCTGACAGCACAGCGGGTGTATGAGACGATTGTGAGACGATTTTTAAGCATTTTTTATCCACCGGCTGTTTATCAGAAGGTAAGCCTTGTGACGAAAATGGAGAATGAATCTTTCTTTTCTTCTTTTAAAGTTTTGCTTAGTGAAGGGTATCTGAAGATTGCTGCAAATTCTTTTGCAAAAAAGAGTATGGCAGAAGCTTCCGGAAAAACTCCCGAAAGTGAAGGAGAAGGTGAGGTTTCCTGCGACGAAGCTTTGTTAGCTGCATTGCAGAAACTGAAAAAGGGTGATATACTAAACATAAATGGTCTTGGTATCAAGGAAGGAGAGACATCTCCACCGAAACGATACAATTCCGGTTCTATGATCCTGGCAATGGAGAATGCAGGCCAGCTGATCGAGGATGAGGATCTTCGTTCACAGATCAAGGGAAGCGGAATTGGTACCAGCGCCACCAGAGCAGAGATTTTGAAGAAACTGTTTAATATCAGATATCTGTCTCTGAATAAGAAAACCCAGGTGATCACGCCTACCCTTCAGGGAGAAATGATTTATGATGTGGTAAACTGTTCTATCCGTCAGCTTCTGAACCCGGAACTGACTGCCAGCTGGGAGAAGGGACTCACCTATGTAGCAGAGGGATCTATTACAGAGCAGGAATATATGGATAAGCTGGAACGCTTTGTAAGGATTCGTACCAAACAGGTGGAGGACAGTCATTTTCAGTATGCGCTGAGGCAGTTTTTTGATGCAGCTGCGCAGTATTATAAGAAGCCGGAGCGGGAAACTGCTATGAAAAAAAGGCAGAACACGCTCTGATACAGATTGGGGAATAAAGGAAATTATTCATTAAATTAGATTTATATGAGGAGGATGTATTATGTTAAAAGATTTTACCATCGCAAACATGCTGGATATGACCCAGACCATCGCAGGAGAGCTTTTCCAGGGGAAAACCTATCCGTGGGAAGTTCTTCCGGAGATTGGTGATTTCATTGTGAAATTGGGAAAACATTGGATCCAAATGAATATGACTATCTGGAGGGGGATATCTGGATTGCGAAATCTGCCAAGGTTGCACCTACCGCCTACATTAACGGACCGGCCATCATTGGCAAGAATACAGAAGTGCGTCACTGTGCATTTATCCGCGGCAAAGCTCTTGTAGGAGAGGGCTGTGTAGTGGGAAACTCCACAGAGCTTAAGAATGTAGTTCTTTTTAACAATGTGCAGGTTCCCCATTACAATTATGTAGGAGACGCTGTACTGGGTTACAAATCCCATATGGGTGCAGGTTCCATTTGCTCCAATGTAAAGTCAGACAAGAAACTGGTTGTTGTAAAAGACGGCGAGGAGAAGATTGAGACAGGACTTAAGAAGTTTGGTGCCATGCTGGCAGATCATGTAGAAGTTGGCTGTGGCTCTGTGCTGAATCCTGGAACTGTGATCGGAAGAAACACTAACATTTATCCGCTTTCTCCAGTACGTGGATGCATTCCGGCAAACAGCATTTATAAGAATAAAGACGAGATTGTAACAAAGAATTAAACTAGAGCGTGTTTGAAAAAGGCTTTCTGCAAGATGTGCGTCACAATTTGTGGGAGATTTCGCCCGGATGAGGGCGCTGTAGCGGGCTACGGCAACCGAATTCGGGTGAAATCTCCCGCAAAGTGGGGCGCGCAGATTGCGGGAATGATTTTTCAAACAGGCTCTAGTATAATAAAATGGCTTGGCAGAAAATGAATTCTGTCAAGCCGTTTTTCTGGACATGTCCATAAATGATTTTTATATCATAGCTGTTCTAAATTCCAAACCACATCTTGCGGATTACGGTCAGTATAGCAATATGTACCGGATAAAAAGCATAGAAGAGGTATTTTACCCATTTCCCCTGAATAAATCCCCGTTTTTCATTGTACATATTCAAAGGAATAAAAGCAAAGCAAGCCTTCCATTCATAGATCAGCCAGCAGCTTCCAATAACTGCCTGTGCAGGTTTGTGCTGATGCAGCCAGTACATGATCAGGAGAAATACAAAGCCTTTATATCCGTAATCTGCTTTGAGAAAATAGGAGACTGCAAGAAGCAACAACATGCAGACAAGCTGCATGGAAGCATTTTTTTCAAAGTGTTCGACCAGGCAGAATGCAAGATATCCCAGAAATAAGGTGAAAAAAACGTTCTGCTTATCTGGATACAGCAGAGTGCCATTTTGTGCAAAATTCCATGGAATTTCTGAAATACAGGCGAAAATCAGAAGATTTCTTCCATATTTAAAGCGGTTATGGGTGTGAAGAAATCCTTCCACAAGCAGGAAACAGAAAATAGGGAAAGCTGCACGCCCCACGTCACGCATTACCCGGTATAGGGAATAAGTGGTGCTGCCTATTTGAAACCAGGGCGCAATGGCTGGCGGGTAGTGACGCAGAAGGAAAGAAGCGGTATGGTCGATCAGCATAATCGCCATAGCCAGCATCTTCAGGGCACTTCCGCTTAGGATTCTCAGTTTTTCGGGCATAAAAGAAGTTGAAGTTTGCAATGACATATCTATGTAAGTCCTCCTGTTCTGAATATAGAGTATTGCTGGATACTTTTGGCTATGAAAGTTCCGGGCGGCAGCTGTGATCGGAATGTTCTTATGTAGTTTATCATGAAAATAAAATTTCTACAAGACAAGTCCAATAAATGGTACCGACAACTTTTTCGTAAATTTTGCAAAATATGACTAGACGAATGAAGGATTTTGTGAGAAAATAACACTAGGTTGTTAGGTCTTTAACAACGATTAAGTAATCAACACTGAAAGGAGTCTTAAAATGATTTACACTACTGAAGTTGAAAACATGTGCCCAGTAGCTAAGGGTGCAAAACATGAGCCAGCTCCGATCCCGGAAGAAGGCCAGTGGGTCCATGCAAAGAAAATTGAAGATATCTCTGGTTTTACACATGGTGTAGGCTGGTGTGCTCCTCAGCAGGGTGCCTGTAAACTGTCCTTAAATGTTAAGAATGGTGTAATCGAGGAAGCCCTTATTGAGACAATCGGATGCTCCGGTATGACACATTCTGCAGCTATGGCAGCAGAGGTTCTTCAGGGTAAGACAATTCTTGAAGCATTAAATACAGACCTTGTCTGTGATGCAATCAATACAGCAATGAGAGAACTGTTCCTTCAGATCGTTTACGGACGTACTCAGAGTGCTTTCTCTGATGACGGTCTTGCTGTTGGTGCAGGTCTTGAGGACCTTGGTAAAGGCCTTCGTTCCCAGGTTGGTACAATGTACGCTACCAAGGAAAAAGGAGTTCGTTACCTGGAAATGGCAGAGGGCTATGTAACAGGTATTGCTCTTGACGAAGACAACGAAGTAATCGGATATCAGTTCGTTTCTCTTGGAAAAATGACTGACTTTATCAAAAAAGGTGATGATCCTAACACTGCATGGGAGAAGGCAAAAGGTCAGTATGGCCGTGTAGCTGATGCTGTTAAGATTATTGACCCAAGAAAAGAGTAAGCCACAAGCGAAAGGAGACGAACAGAAATGGCATTATTTGAAGGATATGAGAGAAGAATTGCTCAGATCAATTCTGTATTAAATAGCTATGGAATCAGCTCTATCGAAGAAGCTGAGAAAATCACAAAAGACGCTGGTCTTGATGTATATGACCAGGTTAAGAAAATTCAGCCGATCTGCTTTGAGAATGCTGCATGGGCTTACACAGTAGGTGCTGCAATCGCGATCAAGAAAGGCTGCAAGAGAGCTGCTGACGCTGCTGCAGCTATCGGAGAAGGACTTCAGGCTTTCTGTATTCCTGGATCTGTTGCTGACCACAGAAAAGTAGGTCTTGGACATGGAAATCTTGGTAAAATGCTCCTTGAGGAAGAGACAGAGTGCTTCTGCTTCTTAGCAGGACATGAGTCTTTCGCAGCTGCTGAGGGTGCGATCGGTATCGCTGAGAAAGCAAACAAAGTACGTCAGAAACCATTACGTGTTATCCTGAACGGACTTGGAAAAGATGCTGCCCAGATCATTTCCCGTATCAACGGATTCACATTTGTTGAGACAAAATACGATTACAAAGAAGCTAAATTAAACGTAATCTATGAGAAGCCATATTCAAACGGACTTCGTGCTACTGTAAAATGCTACGGTGCAGATGATGTTCAGGAAGGTGTTGCTATCATGCATCACGAGAACGTTGGTGTTTCCATCACTGGTAACTCCACTAACCCGACTCGTTTCCAGCATCCGGTTGCAGGTACATACAAGAAAGAATGTATCGAGCAGGGTAAAAAATATTTCTCCGTTGCTTCCGGCGGTGGTACAGGACGTACTCTTCACCCAGACAACATGGCAGCAGGTCCTGCTTCCTACGGTATGACAGATACTATGGGACGTATGCACTCTGACGCACAGTTTGCTGGATCCTCTTCCGTACCGGCTCACGTTGAGATGATGGGTCTTATCGGAATGGGTAACAACCCGATGGTTGGTGCTACTGTTGCTGTAGCTGTTTCTGTTGAGGAAGCTGCTAAGGCTGGTAAGTTCTAATAATTGAATAAACTATAATTGCTATGCAGCAATGAAATTGGGCATTCTGTACAAAATACAGGGTGCTCATTTTTTATCCGCAAAGTCAACACGCAGACCCTGCCCACGTCCTGTTCACATAAGTAATTCCGTATGGGCAAAATGTGGGTGAAATTCTGAATGCATAATATATAATGTGGGTGCTAAAATTTGACTTCTACTCACAGAAATTTTCACAAACCCATCAAATCTCCCTCACAATTTCATCACAGATTTCAGGTATATTAATAATCAAACAAAGGCGATAACCTTTTTAATCGTATAGATCATATTTTCTTTTTCATACTTGCCAGGACTTTTTGATAAGTCCTGGCCCTCCTTTTTTTCTGGAACAAAATCAGCCCGACAGATTTCATTGACGAAAACATAATTCTATGGTAAAACTTTACTATGCCAATACATTACAGGAGGTCGACCCGAAATGGCAAAAGAAGCAAAGACAAATGCAATGCGAATGCTGGACAGACAGAAGGTAAAGTATGAAACACTTGCCTATGAATGTGATGAATTTATTGATGGAATCCATTGTGCGGATATTACAGGAGCGCCTTATGAGCAGTCCTTTAAAACGCTTGTGATGGAAGGGAAAAGCGGTGGATATTATGTATTTGTAGTTCCAATCGAGAAAGAAGTGGACCGGAAAGCGGCTGCCAAGGCTGTAGGAGAGAAGGCTGTGGATATGATCCATGTGAAAGATATTACGAAGATCACAGGCTATGTTCGCGGTGGCTGCAGCCCTATTGGAATGAAGAAACCTTTTCCCACGGTTTTTGATGCTTCGGCAGGAAATTTTCAGGAAATTTATGTAAGCGGGGGGAGAATCGGCCTGACCTTGAAAGTGCCGGTAGCGGATCTTCTGAAAGTGACAGGCGGCAAACTGGCTGCAATCACAGCAGAAGAGTAAGAAACATATATTTTACAGAAAACAAAGCGAAATATGCTAAAATGTTTATAAAGAAAACACTGCATGCTGCTATATGCCAAATGCCTTTTTCAAACACACTCTGGCACAGTCAGCAGTGCGAATCAGAAACAAATGATAAAGTGTTCCTGATAAGGGTTCGGTAAGCAAAAGCCACCAGCAAATGTATTATATTAAGCTCGCAAGACGAGCGGCAAGGAGGATTTATGAGAGAAGGAAAGAAGTTTAAGAAACTATTGATCGGGGTCGCAGCGGCTGCTATGACCATGCTTTGTACCTTGCCGGTATCAGCGGCAACCAAATCGTTTAAACCAATCACAGTAAAAGCAGGCAGATGTATTCATTTATTGAATACCAATATTCAGTCAAATGCGATTACGAATTACAGTTACCGCATTCAGCCGCAGAGTTCCGGCACCAGATATGATATTGTATATGCATATGGCGGAGAAGCAGAAGCTTTGAAGGGCGCCAGAACAGATTCTGGCCAGATTATTAACAACACATACATTAAGAGCAGCACCTCTTCCAATCAAGGAATGATCGCCTGCCTTAAGGTTACATCAGGTTCTGTGAAGCTTAGCGTGAAAATTACCTCACCGAATGCTAAGAGCAAGCTTACAGCAGCATACCAGAGCTCCAGCCATAGTCCACTGAAGAACACAAGGACCATCAAGAAAGGTCAGTGGATCAAGATGACAAGAACCGGAAGCAATCTTTCTACTTTACCATTAATTGTTGCGGCTAAAAAGGGTGCTAACATTAATCGTAGATTAAACACAACCTCTTATGAAAATTACAGCTTCAAGTCCAAGTATGTGGCATTCAGACGCTACACCAATAAGAAGGGCGGCAAACTCTATAAGAGAAAATATCTGACTACCAATGGAAGCACCAAGTATCATTTTATGCTGATTCCACAGAGCTCTGCCGGAAGATCTTATACAGGTGTTCTGACCACGAAGAAAGGCAATGTAACTTATTACTATCCGTCTGATTATATCAAGGTAAGCGGATATGCAGGAAACAGTAAATAAACCCTGAACCCATTTTCAAACATGCTCTAGAAAAGTAAATAGCAATATCTGCGAAAAGCTCCTCCTGTCAGTTGATTTGGCAGGAGGAGCTTTTTAAGAATGTGTTTGGAAAATCTGTGTCGTACATCTTGCGGAAAGACTTTTCAAACGCGTTTTAATTATCCTGAGCGTCTTCTTCAGTAATCTCAAAGACATGGCGCTTTTTGGCCATCTCATCACTTGCAAGATATTCGTCATAAGTAGTGATCTTGTCAATCATAGTACCATTTGGAAGAATTTCCATAATACGGTTTGCAGTTGTCTGAACAAACTGATGATCATGAGAGGTGAAAAGAATTACCCCCGGGAATTTGATCAGACCATTGTTCAATGCAGTGATGGACTCCATGTCCAGATGGTTGGTAGGCTCATCCAGAATTAGGATGTTGGCACCGGAAATCATCATTTTGGAAAGAAGGCAGCGAACCTTCTCGCCACCGGAAAGTACGCGGACACGTTTCACACCATCCTCACCAGGGAAGAGCATACGTCCAAGGAAACCACGCACATAAGTGGCGTCCTTGATCTCAGAATACTGTGTCAGCCAGTCTGTGATCGTAAGGTCGTTATCGAATTCCTGAGTATTGTCTTTGGGAAAATAAGCCTGGGTGGTAGTGATTCCCCATTTGTAATTACCTTCATCCGGTTCCATTTCTCCAGTGATGATCTTGAAGAAAGTAGTGATCGCCTGCTCATTGGCACCAACGAAAGCAACCTTGTCCTCACGTCCAAGAGTGAAGGAAATGTTATCCAGAACCTTCACGCCATCAATGGTTTTGGAAAGATTTTCGACCATGAGAACTTCATTTCCAATTTCACGGTTCGGGCGGAAATCAATGTATGGATATTTACGGCTGGAAGGACGCATGTCATCCAGCTGGATTTTCTCAAGGGCTCTCTTACGGGAGGTTGCCTGCTTGGACTTGGAAGCGTTAGCACTGAATCGGGAAATAAATTCCTGGAGCTCTTTGATCTTCTCTTCTTTTTTCTTATTTGCTTCTTTCATCTGCTTGATCAGAAGCTGGCTGGATTCATACCAGAAATCATAGTTACCAGCGTACAGCTGAATTTTGCCATAATCAATATCAGCAGTCTGTGTACAAACCTTGTTCAGGAAGTAACGGTCATGGGATACTACGATAACAGTATTATCAAAATTGATCAGGAATTCTTCAAGCCACTCAATCGCGGGAAGATCCAGATGGTTGGTAGGCTCATCCAGCAGCAGAATGTCAGGATTTCCGAAAAGTGCCTGTGCAAGAAGAACCTTGACCTTCATGCTACCGGTCAGGTCAGCCATCTGTGCATAGTGGAATTCAGTGTCAATTCCAAGACCGTTCAGAAGAGTAGCAGCATCGGATTCTGCTTCCCATCCGTTCATCTCTGCGAATTCACCTTCAAGCTCGCTGGCACGGATTCCGTCTTCGTCGGTAAAATCCTCCTTGGCGTAAATGGCTTCCTTCTCTTTCATGATCTCATAGAGACGAAGGTTACCCATAATTACAGTGTCGAGAACTGTATAGGCATCATATTTGAAGTGATCCTGCTGTAAAAAAGAGAGACGCTGTCCTGGTGTGATCACAATGTCGCCCTTGGTAGGCTCCAGCTGACCGGAAAGAATCTTCAGAAATGTAGATTTTCCTGCACCGTTGGCGCCAATAAGTCCGTAGCAGTTTCCTTCTGTAAATTTGATATTAACATCTTCGAAAAGAGCTTTCTTTCCAACTCGCAAAGTAATATTGTTTGCTGAAATCATATTTTCCTCCTATATTAAAACGTTATCCTTATAAATACACATATAATGATAAGTATAGCCGATTTTCATTTTATCGTAAACTGGCAAATTTGCAACAATTATTTCTTGTTTAAAGGCTGTTTTACAGCAGAAACATGGAGAAAACTCACAAAATCCAAAAACCTTAGACTTTACAAAAAAAAAAGCCGCTGTTATAATGGCTGAATATAATGCCAGAATGAATAAAAGCACCGGAAGTTTTTTCTAAAAGGTGGTGTACGGTGCTGCTTCCCTGGCATTCAACTGGAGGAAAAATTATGCCGAAGAAACAGATATATCTTACCGGTTTTATGGGAACCGGTAAAAGTATGATCCTGAATTGCCTGCATGAGGTATGCGGTTTTGACAAAATTGAGATGGATGAGCAGATTGTTCAGGAACAGGGAATGAGCATTCCAGAAATTTTTGAAAAAAAGGGGAAGAATATTTTCGGAATCTGGAGACCGAACTTGTAAAAAAAATTTCTGCCATGGATAATATCGTAGTATCGTGTGGCGGAGGAACTGTAATGCGTCAGTGCAATGTAGATGAGATGAAGAAGAATGGAACGATTGTTCTTTTGACAGCAGAACCAGAGACTGTTTACGAAAGAGTGAAAGGCAGCCACAACAGACCTCTTCTGGAAAAAAATATGAATCCGGAATACATAAAAGAATTGATGGAGGCAAGGCGTCCCAAGTATGAAGCTGCTGCAGACTTTGTTATAAAAACAGACAATCGGACAGCGGAAGAAATCTGCCTGGAAATAAATAAACGTCTAAAAACAGTCGATAACTAAAAATAGTGTGAAATTAATGTTAAAAAAATTAAAAAACTATTGAAATAGAAGTTGAAAATTGCTATAATTTGAACATACTGGGAGGGGAATAGAAGAAAAAGGACATAATATAAGAATCAGTATGATTTGTGTCCAGTAAGGAGAAGGTACAGACATGTTTATTACAAGAGAGTGCGATTACGCAGCAAGAGTTCTTCGGGCACTGTCAGGGGAAACTCGCCTTAGCGTTAATGAAATCTGCGAGAAGGAATCCATTACCGCTCCCTTTGCCTATAAGATACTAAAGAAACTTCAGAAAGCCGGTATTGTGAAAGGATATCGCGGAGTCCATGGTGGATATGCCATGAATAAATCACTTGGTGAACTGACTCTGTTTGACGTATATAAGGCTATTGACCCGGATTTGTTCATTATAGAATGTATGGCTTCAGGTTATGAGTGTCCAACAGATGGAAAAGGAGATCATCTTCCTTGCTACATGCACAGAGAACTCTGTGAGATTCAGCAGGGGGTGTGGGAAATGCTTAAGAGAAAATCCCTTCAGGAAGTTCTCATGCCGGAAATGTAATATGCTAAAAAGCTGGTCAGACTCCATAAAGGAGTATCTGGCTGGCTTTTTTTCTGCTTTCTGGTAATCTTTGTATGTGATAATGTACAAAAATCAAAATAGACATCATTGGAAGATTATGCTATAATGTCATATGGACTTTTAGACACATTGTGTCTAGAAATATTATTTTCATCATACCTTTAAGGAGGAAAAACAAACTATGGCAAGAAAGATGAAAACCATGGATGGTAACCATGCAGCCGCTCATGCATCATACGCTTTTTCTGATGTAGCTGCAATTTACCCGATCACCCCTTCATCTGTTATGGCTGAGGCTACAGACGAGTGGGCAACCCAGGGAAGAAAGAACATCTTTGGACAGGAAGTACAGGTAACAGAGATGCAGTCTGAGGCTGGTGCTGCTGGTGCAGTACACGGATCTCTTGCAGCTGGTGCCCTTACTACTACCTATACAGCATCCCAGGGTCTGTTACTGATGATCCCGAACCTTTACAAGATCGCTGGTGAGCAGCTTCCGGGTGTATTCAACGTATCCGCTCGTGCACTTGCTTCCCACGCACTTTCCATTTTCGGAGATCATTCCGATGTTATGGCCTGTCGTCAGACTGGTTGCGCAATGCTGTGTGAGTCTTCCGTACAGGAAGTTATGGACCTTACTCCGGTAGCACATCTTGCAGCAATCAAGGGAAAAGTTCCATTCATCAATTTCTTCGACGGATTCCGTACATCTCACGAGATCCAGAAGATTGAGACATGGGACTATGAAGACCTGAAAGATATGGCAGATATGGACGCTATTCAGGCATTCCGTGATCACGCACTGAATCCGAACCATCCATGTCAGAGAGGTTCCGCTCAGAACCCGGATATCTTCTTCCAGGCAAGAGAGGCATGTAACCCATACTACGATGCTCTTCCGGCAGTCGTACAGGAGTACATGGACAAAGTTAACGCTAAGATCGGTACCGATTACAAGCTGTTCAACTACTATGGAGCAGCAGATGCAGAGCACGTTATCGTAGCTATGGGTTCTGTAAATGATACGATTGAGGAGACAATCGACTACTTAATGGCAGCTGGCAGAAAAGTTGGTGTTGTTAAAGTTCGTCTTTACAGACCATTCTGTGCACAGGCTCTTATCGATGCTATTCCTGAGACAGTTAAACAGATCACAGTTCTGGACAGAACAAAAGAGCCAGGAGCTCAGGGCGAGCCTCTGTATCTTGATGTTGTTGCTGCACTTAAGAACAGCAAATTTGACGGCGTTAAGATCTTCTCCGGACGTTACGGACTTGGTTCCAAGGACACAACACCGGCTCAGATCGTAGCTGTTTATGACAATACTGAGAAAGAGAAATTTACTCTTGGTATCGTTGATGATGTTACAAACCTTTCCCTTGAGACAGGCGCTCCGCTTGTAACCACTCCAGAGGGAACAACAAACTGTAAGTTCTGGGGACTTGGTGCTGATGGTACTGTAGGTGCTAACAAGAACTCCATCAAGATCATCGGTGACAATACAGATATGTACGCTCAGGCATACTTTGATTATGACTCCAAGAAGTCAGGTGGTGTTACAATGTCCCACCTTCGTTTTGGTAAGAAACCGATCAAATCTACCTACCTGATCCACAAAGCAAACTTTGTAGCATGCCACAATCCGTCCTATGTGAACAAATATAACATGGTACAGGAGCTGGTTGACGGCGGTACATTCCTTCTGAACTGTGCATGGGATATGGAAGGTCTTGAGAAACATCTTCCAGGACAGGTTAAGGCATTTATCGCTAACCACGGTATCAAATTCTACACCATCGACGGTGTTAAGATCGGTATTGAGACCGGCATGGGACCAACACGTATCAACACAATCCTTCAGTCCGCATTCTTCAAACTTACCGGAATCATTCCGGAGGAGCAGGCTATCGAGCTTATGAAGGCTGCTGCGAAAGCAACATACGGACGTAAAGGTGATGATGTTGTTCAGAAGAACTGGGCAGCTATCGATGCTGGTGCTAAGCAGGTTGTTGAGATTCAGGTTCCAGAGAGCTGGAAAGATGCTGCAGACGAGGGTCTTCATATGACTCACGCTACAGAAGGACGTCAGGAAGTTGTTGATTTCGTTAACAACATCCAGGCTAAGGTTAATGCTCAGGAAGGTAATACACTGCCTGTATCTGCATTTAAAGATTATGTTGACGGTACTACACCATCCGGTGCTGCTGCATACGAGAAACGTGGTATCGCTGTAAATATCCCTGTATGGAATCCGGAGAACTGTATCCAGTGTAACAGATGTGCTTATGTCTGCCCACACGCAGTTATTCGTCCGGTAGCTCTTACAGCTGAAGAGGCTGCAAATGCTCCAGAGGGAATCAAGACATTACCAATGACTGGTATGAAAGATGAATATCAGTTTACAATGACTGTATCCGCTCTTGACTGTACAGGATGTGGTTCCTGTGCGAACGTCTGCCCAGGCAAGAAAGGTGCTAAGGCACTTGCTATGGAAAACCTTGAAGCAAACATGGGCGAGCAGAAATACTTCGATTACGGTGTAACTCTTCCGGTTAAAGAAGACGTTATCGCTAAATTCAAAGAGACAACTGTTAAGGGAAGCCAGTTCAAACAGCCGCTTCTTGAGTTCTCAGGAGCTTGCGCAGGATGTGGTGAGACACCTTACGCAAAACTGATCACTCAGCTGTTTGGTGACAGAATGTACATTGCAAACGCTACAGGATGCTCCTCTATCTGGGGTAACTCCTCACCTTCTACACCATATACCGTAAATGCTAAGGGACAGGGTCCTGCATGGGGCAACTCCTTATTCGAGGATAACGCTGAGTTCGGTTATGGTATGCTTCTTGCTCAGAAAGCTATCCGTGATGGCCTGAAAGCAAAAATTGAAGATGTTGTAGCTAACGGCGATAATGCAGATGTTAAAGCTGCTGGTCAGGAATGGCTGGATACTTTCGCATGCGGTGCTACCAACGGTGCAGCAACAGAGAAACTGGTTGCAGCTCTTGAGGCTTGCGGATGCGACAAAGCAAAAGACATTCTTACACAGAAAGACTTCCTTGCTAAGAAATCCCAGTGGATCTTCGGTGGTGACGGATGGGCTTACGATATCGGATTCGGTGGTGTTGACCATGTTCTCGCAAGCGGACGTGACATCAACGTTATGGTATTCGATACAGAGGTTTACTCCAACACAGGCGGACAGTCTTCCAAGTCTACACCTACAGGTGCGATCGCACAGTTCGCAGCTGGCGGTAAAGAGACCAAGAAGAAAGATATGGCTTCTATCGCAATGAGCTATGGTTATGTATATGTTGCTCAGATCTCTATGGGAGCTGACTTCAACCAGGCTATCAAAGCAATTGCAGAGGCAGAGGCTTATCCGGGACCATCCCTTATCATTGCATACGCTCCATGTATCAACCATGGTATTAAGAAAGGTATGTCAAAAGCTCAGACAGAGGAAGAGCTTGCTGTTAAGTGTGGATACTGGCATAACTTCCGCTTCAATCCAGCTGCTGAGGGAAGCAAGTTCAGCCTTGATTCCAAAGCACCGGATATGACAGATTATCAGGAATTCCTGAATGGTGAGGTTCGTTACAACTCCTTACAGCGTCAGAATCCTGAGAAAGCTGCCAGACTGTTCGCTAAGAACCAGTCCGAGGCTAAGGCAAGATACGAGTATCTGCAGAAGCTGATCACTCTGTACGGAACAGAGGAATAAGAATTACCCGCGGCAAGTCCGCATTATAAATATATAATATAAACATGTAATGTTTATTATGTCGTAGCGTAAAGTGAGCCTGCGATACTGCCTGAAAAGGGTGGTATCACAGGCTTTTCTTGTGTGGATTAAATTCTGGGTGGCTACAGTGACTGACGTAGGCGCAGCAGATGAAAAATCAGACAAGTCAATATGGCGGTTGCTTAATATTCGATGTACCCGATCAGTTCAGTTACTGTCAGAAGTGCTAGTGCAAATAGGAAAGCATTCACGTATAATGAAAATAACAAAAAACACGATAATAACAAGAAGGGAGATGTTTTTATGAACAAAAAAATGAGACTGTGGGTGGCTGGAACAGTTGGAGTCTTAATGACAGGCCTGATGAGCGTGAATGCTTATGCACTTGAAGAAAAGGATGTTATTGGAACCTGGTATGTAAATGAGCTTTCCATGGGTGGAGACATTTTGTTTCATCCAGGAGTAATGGGAATGGAAGTGACCGTGGATATTAAAGAAGGCGGTCAGATGGAAACCATAACGTCCTACAGTGGGGAAGAACCAGAGGCAGATCAATCAGAGTGGAAAATAGAAAATGATAAATTGTTGATGACTTATAGCGATCAAACGGTAGAATGTGAGTATGCTGATGGCAAAATAACGATAACTGCAGATGGAACGACAATGATCCTAAGCCAGGAAAAGGAAGAGTATGAGCCATATGTACCAGGCAAACCGGTGGAAAACCCGACCATGGAGGATTTCAAAGGAGAATGGATCTGCACTTTGATGGATGCATTTGGAATGCAGATGCCTGTCAATTCTGAACTGACCGGATTTGAGATGATGTTGTCTATTCAGGAAGATAAGTCTGAGCTTATCGTAATTGAAAGCGGAGAAGAGGGCAGAGCTGAACTCCAGGGAGAAATGGATGGAAATATTCTGGTATTGAAAACTGCAGCGGGAGATGAGGCTGGAACTATGCTTTTCAGTTGTGATACTATGAGGCTCAGTTTATTAGATGATGGAAAACTGTGTTTTGAACCGGAGTCTGATGGCAGTGAAGAAGAAACTTCTGAAACAGATGGGGAGGACTTCTCCGTAAAGACATATTTTGACAAAATAGATGTTGTAGAATAGTGTAAAATACTGCCGCACCAGAATTGCATGATTCTGGTGCGGCAGAAAAGAAAGGAAAGCTATGGGATTATTTGATAAGAAAATCTGTGATATCTGCGGAGAAAAAATAGGTTTACTGGGGAATCGAAAATTAGATGACGGAAATCTATGTAAAAACTGTGCCAAAAAATTATCACCATGGTTTGAGGAACGGCGGCACAGTACGGTAGAGGATATAAAACGTCAATTGGAATATCGTGAAAATAACAAAAAGGCAGTAATGGATTTTGGCATAACCCGTCAGATCAGTACCAGAAATTATACTGTTTTCATTGATGATCATAAGAGAAATTTTACTGTTGCACGAAAACTGGATGTCAATGAAAATCCGGATATAGTTCCTTTATCCGCTATTGTACAGTGTAGAGTAGAGGTGGATCGACAACAGATTGAGAAAAC
Source organism: Ruminococcus sp. AM42-11 (assembly GCF_003480145.1). Classification (NCBI taxonomy): domain Bacteria; kingdom Bacillati; phylum Bacillota; class Clostridia; order Eubacteriales; family Oscillospiraceae; genus Ruminococcus; species Ruminococcus sp. AM42-11. The sequence continues at coordinate 65,002 of NZ_QUIO01000022.1, forward strand.
CTATACAAAGGATGGAAAGACAGTAAGCTATCAGCCGCCAATATATGACTATGAGTTTGATTATACTATGCGCATTAAGGTTAACACTCCATGGTTTGACGATATGGATTTTCGTCTGAATACTTTTTCCATAAGCAGTGAAAAGAGAGGCGAATTGATGGAAGTGGAGCAGACTGGACATCAGATCATTGCGGCTTTGACACAAAATGATGCCGGAATACAGCCTGGAACGAGCATGAACACAGGGATGCAGCCTGGAATGAGCATGAACGCAGGAATGCGTCCTGGAATGAACATGAACCCAGGAATGCAACCTGATAGCGGATCGTGGAGATGCCAGTGTGGTGCAGAGAATGTGGGAAGGTTCTGCGAATATTGTGGTCAGCCAAGACCGTTTTAAGTAATGAAAAACAGAGTGGACATGATTGTTCACTCTGTTCGTGATAATAGGGTTATTGTTCATTCTAAACCAGTGACCAATAATCGGAAAACTCTGAAAATTGACAATTTCTCTAAAAACTATATAATAAAACAGAGCTTTATAGTATACTTGTTATAAAAGTATACAATGAGAGAGGAATTTTCATGACATATAATAAAAAGAGGATGTTGTCGTATGGAGTAATTCTGATAAGCGTGCTTCTGGCTTATTTCTGCAGGCTGGTAAGACCGAAAAATACTTTTGCAAGAAATTTTGCAGACCAGTGCCGCAATTGTATTTACCTGGGGCTGTACTGTGCCTGGGTAATCTATCTGGAAAAGCATGTAGTATATAAAAAAATGCGCAGATGTCTGACTGCAATTGGTTGTCTGATGGTATTCTGGTTCTTTGTAAGAACAGTGAAATTTCATATTTTTCATGAATCTCTTGGAGAACATATATGTTGGTATCTGTATTATATTCCGATGATCTTGATCCCTGTTTTAGGTCTGTCAGCAGCATTGTTTTTTGTTGAAAAAGATGAAGAAAAAACGGTCAGACAAATCATAATTCTTTTGACTGTGGCGGCAGTATTGATCATAAGTGTTTTTACAAATGATTTGCATCAGCTGGTGTTTCGGTTTTCTAAACAGCCTCCATTTTCGGATAGGGATTATAGTTATGGTATTCTTTTTGCAGTGATTCAGGGGTGGATGCTGAGTTGTCTGACAGGAATGGAAATTATTCTGATCAGAAAAAGCAGGATTCCGGGAAAGAAACAGTTTTGGCTGCCAGTCATTCCAGGAATATTGCTTCTGGGATGGAATGTTGGAAATATATTTCATTTGTCTTTCATCAAAACCCTTGCAGGGGATATGACAGCAGTGTGTTGTCTTTTAATGGCAGCAATTTATCAGGGCTGTATAGTATGCGGATTGATACAGACAAACAATCGATATTTTGAATTATTCCAGACTTCAGGAGGGCTAGACGCAGAGATTACAGATGATTCTTTTCAGCGTTATTATCATTCTGGTGATTTTCCCAAGCTTTCTCCTGAAATGCGTACAATGATCATTCACAGATCATCTGTGCAGGAACAGGGAATCCGGATCAACCATATTCCCATAAGGGGAGGACATCTGTTTTGGTCAGAAGATATTTCAATATTGCTGGATCAATATCAGGATATTCGGGAACAGCAGGAAGAACTGACTGCCAGAAACAGACTGCTGCAGAAAACCTATGAGAAAGAAGCGGAGCGAAGAAAAACAGAAGAATAGAATCGGCTGTTAAACATGATACAGAATCAGACTGCCGGACAGCTGGAATTGCTGTCGCAGTTGATGGATGAACTGGAAAGGACGGAATCAAGGGAACGATATGATCTGCTTCTCGGTAAAATTGTAGTTATTGGTACATATTTGAAGCGGAGAAAAAATCTGGTATTGACACAATATACATCAGATGGAAATGTGCTTACTATGGAAGATCTCAGGCAAAGTCTTGCAGAATCCTGTGACAGTTTAAAATTATGCAGGATCCGGGCTGCTTATTATGTGGAAAATGGAGATATTCAGCTGAATGCAGAGGATATACTAAAATGCTATGATACCTTTGAATGGCTTGCAGAACGGCTATCTGATGTGATGCAGTCTATGTTTTACCGTGTGTCGCAGATTGATGATGATCTTCGGATTTCCGTTCACATTGCATCAGAGGCAGATCTGTGCGGCTTAATGTCAGAAAGACCGGACCTTAAAGTGCAGCAGGAAGATGAAAAAGAATGGTTTGTTGGGTGCAGCATATTCAGAAAGAGAGGCGGCAGATGAATAGTTTTGTAGAATGCAGCATAGCAATGCAGAATTTTCTGATGATTCTTCTGGAAATCTGCCTGATTTTGGAACTTATTCTCTTTCTGTTAAGAATCACCTGTTTTTCCGGGAAAAAGAAAGTGATAACGGCAATAACTGTTTTTGCAGTTTCTTTTGTTCTTATGGTTTCTTTGATGAATGAGCATAGATATAGTATTGGAGAAAGTGCATATCAGCCAATGCTCCAGGATTATCCGGTCAGTATTTTAGCAGCAGGGATTGTTGCATTGACATTTTATCTTTGTTGGGCAATCTGGAAGGAGAGATACAAATATAATCATTCCTTGTCGTACTGGTCTGTGAATGAAGCTGTGGATGACGTTCCGTGTGGAGTATGCTTTTCGGATTCACTTGGAAGGATCGTTTTGTGTAATACCAAGATGCAGGAATTGTGCAGAATGATGACGGGGGCTTATCTGCAGGATTATGATACATTGCGAAAAGCAATGGACAATGAAATTGCATCAGAAGGGCTTATTAGATTAAGCGAAGACAGTAACGTGTTTTATTTGCCAGATGATTCTGTCTGGATGTTTCAGGAATATCGTCTGCAGGAGCCGGATTGTGCAGGATATCTGCAGACAGTAGCAGTTAATGTATCAGAAATTTACTATAATAGTGAAAAGATCAGGGCAAACAATGAAAAGCTGGAAATCCTGAATCATAAGCTGGAGGAAATGTACAAAAAAATCGGTGATAAAATCAGAGAGCAGGAAACACTTGCTTTGAAAATGCAAGTCCATGACAATTTTGGGCGAAGTCTTCTGTCAATACGCAGAATATTGGAGAGAAAAGAAAATCAGGACAAAATGGATAAACAATTGTCTGCATTGAAGCATCTGGTTTATATTCTTACCGGTTCTGCCGTAGAGAGTATGGAAAAGCTGTATGAGGATACGATTAAACATGCAGAGGAGCTTGGGATTTCGGTTCAGATCAGCGGAAACTTTCCTTTATATCCATCTTACAGAGTTCTGGCAGACAGAGCAATCCGTGAATGTGTGACAAACTGTGCCAGACATGCCCACGGCAATGTTGTTTTTGTGAAGATAGACAAATATGCAAATGAATACAACATCCGGATCACCAATGATGGAGATGCGCCTGAAAAAAATGCGGAAGAAGGCGGTGGTTTGTCTGCACTGAGAAAAGCAGCCGAATCAATGAACTGCACAATGCAAATTTCATTTGTCCCTGAGTTTTGTCTGATATTGAAGATGCCGCTGACAGAAAGGATGAGTTTGGATGGTACGTGTACTGATAGTAGAAGATCAGAAGATCATGCAGAAGTATTTTGAATATATTCTTATGCAGAATCCGGAATTTCGACATGTTCAGACAATTTCGGATGCCCGTGAAGCTGTAAAAATCTGTGATTATTCAGTAATAGATCTTGTAATCATGGATGTTCAGACATTTCATAATCACGATGGGCTGAGCGCCGGAAAAATGATCAGGGAAAAGTACCCATATACAAAGGTATTGGTTGTTACGTCTCTGATCGATCCCAAGGTGCTGGAAAGAGCAAAAAGCGGATGTGCGGACAGTCTCTGGTATAAAGATCACGGTGAAGAGGATATACGGAGTGTGATTTACAGAACCTTAAATGGTGAGCGTGTATTTCCGGATATAACGCCAAAGGTGGAACTTAACTGGATCACAAGCGGTGATATCAGTCCAAGACAACTGGAAATGCTGCGTTTGTATATTCATGGGATGTCCTATTCGGAGATTGCAAGGAAAATGGATTGTTCGACTTCCGGGGTAAGATGGAATTTTCAGGAAATGATTGACAAGGCAGGATATAGCTGTAAGGAAGATCTGATAGCAGCTGCGTTGGAAAGTAAATTGATTGTAACCACACTGAAATAGAAAGGCATAGGCATATTCTGACAGGAAGGAGCTGAAAGTATGAAAAAATTTTCTATTGCTGTATGTGTTTGCGCAGTACTGTTTTCTTTTAGTAACTACGGTGAATGTGTGAGAGAAGTATCTGCCCAAACTTCTGGGGCAGAAGAGAATCTGGCAATTTTGCAAGACATTATCAGAGAAAATGAATGCCAGGCTGGAATGGCATTTCTGGGCTACACTTATGAAAATGCAGATACATCAGAGATACTTGAATATACCAGGCAGGAAGAATTGGCTGCGGCTTATCCTTTTTTGCAGGATGGAACTGTTGTTGATGCAGGAGGTTATGAAATCTATGCTATTGTTCCAGGACTTGATTGTAAGATCAGTATTTATCCGACTCAGGTTACGGAAGAAGGGGAATATTTGGAAGATCTGAACAATCCATGGTATATGGGGCAGGAAAATGAAGTCATTATCCTGCGCTGCAATATGAGCGAGATTTTTTCCAATGTAATGGTTTCTGTGCAGAAGCAGAATATGAGTGTGCAATACCATCCTATGGTATCGCTAAAGGATGGACACCTTGCAGCGGAAGCCTACTGCTATGATTTTTCAATATATTATGATTGGGATGAGTATCAATCAGAGTATGATTATTCATTGGATATAAATATTGCCAGGGACTTGATTGCGCAAACAGACGAAGTTAGTTATTACCTTGGTCTTGGAATGTCCCTGTGGTATACCGGTACGGAGGAGTATATTGAGGGAAGAAACTGTCCGGTATTTGTTATAGGGACAGATCATGAGGAACATTTTACAAAAGAAAAATATTATGCGGCAGGAGATAATGTGGTTTATTATTACGATCCGTTAGGCGATGCGTGGCTTTTGCTGGGAGCTGGCTGACAGACGGATTTTGGTATATGCTGACAGAAGATTCATCAGGGCGTGCAGATTGCAGGAATGATTTTTTAAACAGGCTTTCGTATATAACAGAGATTGATTAATTGGGGAAAGAGGAAACAGACATGAATGATTTTTTAACAGAAAAGAATAAAAAAACAGGAGTGTTAGGAAAACTGAAATGGGTTCTTTGTGGCTTCTGTATACTTTTTACTCTGGGAGCTATTGGCGCAGCAGAGAAATATATTGGTGAAGGACGCTGGGGAATGGCAGCAACGGAGATTATACTGGGATTGTTATTTTTGTATCCCACCTTCCGGGAAATCCAGAAAGCATTGAAGAAGAAAAAAGCCAGAGAAATAGCCTGTTGGTTTGAATCTTATGCCCAGAGCACGCTCTCATTTGAGAAGTTTGAGACTGAGATGGGAAAAGATGCTGTAAGGAAACTGGAAAAAATGATTGCCAAAGGGTATATTCGAAATATTCAGATAGACAGAGAAGAAAATTATATATTGATTACTGCACCAAACAGACGTGTGAATGAGAAGATTTATATTACAGTTACCTGTCCCAGCTGCGGTGCAAAGAATCAGATAATAAAAGGCCGCCTGTGCAACTGTGAATATTGCGGACAGCGTCTCAATTCCTGACAGCAGATGCGAATTATTACACAAGGGGCTGCCTGTTTTCCGGCAGCCCCAATGTTAGATTGTCACTTGTTAAGTTGGTTGAACCGCTGTATACGGAACCGTACGGTGGCGTGATAGCACGGATTACGAATGCGGTCGGCAGCTGTGGGAGCGTCATAGGCGCGGAACAGCTGACTTTCATATGTGATGTCTCCGGTAGGCGACATGTTCGTTTAGCGGCAAAGAAGAATATTTAAAAGCTGTGAAATTGTCTGATTTAGTACAGGATGCCTGAGGTAAGGGGCAATCTGGTTCATAGGAGCCAGCACAAAGTCACGATTCTGCATATCCGGATGGGGGATGTGAAGATCTGCAGTATCAATGATTTCCTGATCATAAAAGAGAATATCCAGATCCAGAGTACGAGGACCCCAGTGAATAATACGTTCCCGGTTTGCCTCCTGTTCCAGCTGATGAAGACGTTCCAGCAATTCTTCCGGTGAAAGAAGGGTACGCATTTTCAAAACTCCATTCAGAAATTCATCCTGATCGGTAACACCATAAGGTTCTGTTACAAGATAATCAGAAACGGCCTCTATCCGGCATCCTTTTGTTTTTTTCAAACCACGTATCCCATTGTCGATGAACAGCTTTTTATCTCCCATATTAGAGCCAAAAGCAATGTATGCAGTATGCCATTTTCTTGTGATTTCCACAGATACGGTTTTCAGTGGAAGACCAACAGGAGCCCATGGCTTTTCAATTTTCAGTGTGATCTGTTCCAGACCGGAAAGAGAGTCGAGCAGCATCTCTGCAAGATTTTCTGCAAGTGCTTCCAGAAGCTTAAAAGTATGTTTTCTGGTGAAATCTGTAATCATGTGGCTGACTTCTCCGTAATTGATAGAAGCAGACAGATCGTCCGTTAACCCGGCCTGACGTGTGTGGGTAAAGAGGGTGGCAGAAATAACAAATTTTTGTCCAAGTACATTTTCTTCCGGATAGACACCATGGTTGGCAAAAATTTCCAGTTCTTTAATTTCTATTTTATCAAATCTGGTTTCATCCATAACAGTTGTTCCTTTCTGTTGACTATTTACAATTTTGAGGAATTTGAACGCAATCGTTTCGCGACTGCGTTCATGAGCAAGTAGCAAAGCGGATTGCGAATGTCCTCTTTACTCTCAATTACAACCCCAAATTGCTTCTGTCATCTGGATCACGCGTCTGTTCTCCTTGACATCATGAACACGCACAAAAGAACAGCCCTTCATCACACCAATTACACTGGTAGCCAGTGTTCCCTCTACACGCTGGTCTACAGGCAGGTCAAGTGCCAGTCCGATCATCGACTTGCGTGAGGTGCCAAGAAGAACCGGAAAGCCCAGATTCTTAAAAAGCTCCAGATGCTTCATAGTTTCCAGATTCATCTCAAATGTTTTTCCAAACCCAACCCCTGGATCGAGAATGATTTTCTCATCTTTGATTCCTGCTTTTCTTGCAAGATTGACACATTCCTGTGTCTCAGAAAGCATATCAATGAGAAAATTGTTATATTCTGTATTGGACTTATTGTGCATGAGACAGCATGCAGCATCATATTTGGCAATTACAGCGCCCATTTCAGAATCATATTTTAATCCCCAGATATCGTTGACCAGATCTGCACCGGCCTGAATCGCACTTTCTGCCACGCTGCTTTTGAAGGTATCTACAGAAATGGGAATGTCAAAACGTTTTCTGACCGCTTCGATAACGGGCAAAACTCTCTGAGCTTCTTCCTCTGCACTGACCGGCGTGTGTCCGGGACGCGTAGACTCCCCGCCAATATCGATAATATCCGCACCATCCGCGATCATGGCTTCTGTATGCCGCAAAGCTTCATCTAAATGATTCCATTTCCCGCCATCGGAAAAAGAATCAGGAGTAATATTTAAAATTCCCATTATATAAGTGTGATTTTGTGTATCAAAAAAACGATTTCCAATTTTCATAAATAGAAACCATCCTTTCTGTTAGATTTTTTAGAAGGCTTAATATTCAATTGTCAGATTTTTTTTCTCAGAAGGCCAGTAACATTCTGAAGCTGCTGAACAGGAAAAACAATTTCTGGACTTTTTATCAGCCTTATATAGCAGCATAGCCAATACATTATCAGATCCATCCGTCCTGTGCTGACTGATCGCAGATAATATTTCCTCTTTTTCCTGCTCTGTAAAATGCAGATCGGCCAGAATCTTTCCGGCTATTTCAGCTCCTGCAATGTCATGAGAAATACCCGACAGATATTGCTGCGCACGGCCAATGTCATGAAGAAGAGCAGTGGCATAAATGATTTCCCTGGACAGATTAAGCTTGTTTTCCAGAGAATAAATATACATCAGCCTGGCAACATCCAGAAAGTGTTCCGGCGTATGTCTGCAGAAAATACGATCTTTTTCAAGCTCCTGTATTTTCTCACAGTGCTTTTGATAAAGGGGATGCCGCCAGATTAAAGAAATACGGTTTGTTTCAGAAAAAGAACTGCTCATTTTCCGACCATGGAAAGGAACATTTTCTGCAGCTCCTTATCTTCTTTGAAGGCTCCGCGGGTTACAGTCGTAATTGTTTTGCTTCCTGGCTTTTTAACGCCTCGCATGGTCATGCAGGTGTGTTCTGCTTCCAGCATAACCATAATTCCCTTCGGAGAGAGGGCACGCTCCAGAGCGTCCGCAATCTGTACTGTGAGGCGTTCCTGGATCTGCGGTCTTCTGGCATAAACCTCTACCGTACGTGCCAGCTTGCTTAACCCTGTGACTTTTCCATCGGGAATATAAGCCAGGTGCGCCTTACCATAAAAAGGCATCAGATGATGCTCGCACATAGAGTAAAAAGTAATATCTTTTTCCAATACGATCTCATTATTTTCTACTGGAAACTGCTTCAGTAAATGGTGATCTGCTTCCTGATCGAGACCACCGTAAATTTCCTCGCACATACGTGCAATTCTGTCGGGAGTATCAATCAGTCCCTCCCGGGTAATATCCTCACCGATTCCTTCCAGAAGCAGGCGGATGGCCTGTTCTACTTTTTGTTTGTCAACCATTAAAAATAACCTCCTTTGTATTTGATTGCGGAGACTATCCTTTTTTGATAAAACCGGGGAAGGATTTTCGAATTCGAATATCTGCCTGCTTAATACGCAAAAAAGGATATCTCCAATTGTGATAGAATGTATGTCGAAAACATTCCCTTGAGCCTGTTAAAAAACGTTTCCACAAATCGCAACGTGCGTCTTGTAGAAAATCCCTTTCAGGCAGGCTCTGACACAATATGAGATATCCCTCTTATAGTGCTTGCAACGGGTGCGGATAATATACCGTAAGACGTGCTTTTCGTTTCAGTGACAACTCCCCATTCACCGAACACTTGACGCATAAAATCCTATTTTGCATATCATTCATTTCGAAAGGTAGTATATCACGTCTTTTGGGAATAGAAAAGTGTTTTTTCTTAAACAGGTTGCGAAAGGGTAACGTGGATATTATAATAGGAATAGACAAAATTCACTGGAAGGAGTCAGTTTTATGACAGTTAAAGAACGAATCACCGCACTTCGGGAAGTAATGGCAGAGAAGAAAATAGATGCTTATCTTGTTCCCACAGATGATTTTCATGCATCTGAATATGTAGGAGAATATTTTAAGTGCAGAAAATATATTACAGGTTTTACCGGATCTGCCGGCAGAGCAGTCATCATGCAGGATATGGCTGGATTGTGGACAGATGGAAGATATTTCATCCAGGCGGCCGCACAGCTGGAGGGAACGGGTGTAGAGCTTTTTAAAATGGGAGAACCAGATGTTCCCACTGTGCACCAGTTTCTGGAAGAAAAATTAGGCGAGGGAATGTGCCTTGGTTTTGACGGAAGAACCGTCAGCGCCGAAGAAGCAGATGAACTGACCGAACTTCTTGCAAAAAAAGGAGCCACTCTTCAGACGGATTCTGATCTGGTAGGAGAAATCTGGGAAGATCGTCCGGCACTTTCCTGTGAACCGGTTATGGAACTGGATGTAAAATGGGCAGGCGAATCCCGTGCTGACAAATGTGCAAGAATCCGTAAATCAATGGAAGAGAAAGGTGCAGATGGATTTGTACTGACTTCTCTGGATGACATTGCATGGCTGCTGAATATTCGTGGCGGCGATGTACATTGCTGTCCGGTTGTTCTCTCTTATCTGATAATGACAAAAACAGAAATCAGGCTGTTTGCAAATGAAAAAGCATTTTCGGCTTCAATTCTGGACGCATTATCTAAGGATGGCGTAACCATTCTGCCCTATGACAGCATTTATGAATATGTAAAAACATTTGAGAAAGACATGACAGTTCTTCTTTGTAAAAAGAAAGCCAACTGTCGTCTGGTAAACAGTATTCCGAAGGAAGTAACGATTCTGGATGAAGCTAACCTGACTTTTCTTCCAAAATCAATTAAAAATCCAGTAGAAGTAGAAAATGAACGTATCGCTCATATCAAAGACGGAGTTGCGCTTACCAAATTCATCTGCTGGCTAAAGAAAAATGTTGGCAAAATTACAATGACAGAGTTAAGCGCAGGAGAGAAGCTGTACAGCTTCCGTGCCCAGCAGGAGAACTTTATCGACAACAGCTTTGACCCCATTATTTCTTATGGCATTCATGCTGCAATCAACCATTATTCTGCAACATCAGAGACAGATATTGCCATTGAGCCTGGCAATTTCCTTCTGGCAGACACAGGTGGACACTATTACGAAGGTACTACAGATACCACCCGCACAATTGCTATGGGCACTGTGAATGACGAGCAGAAGAAATATTTTACCGCTGTTTTACGTGGTATGCTGAACCTTGGAAATGCCAAATTCCGTTATGGCTGTACTGGTGTAAATCTGGATTATCTGGCGCGTGGTCCGCTGTGGGAAATGGGACAGGATTTTAATCATGGAACAGGACATGGAGTTGGTTATCTTCTGAATGTTCATGAAGGACCAAACAGCTTCCGCTGGAGAATTATTCAGGGAGATAATGCAGTACTGGAAGAGGGTATGATTACATCAGATGAGCCTGGATACTATGTGGAAAACCAATATGGAATCCGCCACGAAAACCTGCTTGTATGCAAAAAAGCAGAGAAAACTACATTCGGCCAGTTCATGTGCTTTGAACATCTGACTATGGTACCGTTTGATCTGGATGCTGTTGTTCCCGAGCTGATGACTGTGCAGGAACGGGCACTTCTTAATAATTATCATGCACAGGTATATAAAAAGATTTCTCCATATCTGGAAGAAGAGGAAAAAGAATGGCTGAAAGAAGCTACACGCGAAATCTGAAGCTAACCATTTAAAACAGTAAACAGGGGCATGTATAAAACTGATATGCATCGCCCTTGTTTTATATTTTACAGAAAAAAAGCAGTGCTTGCGGGAAGGAGAATAAATGACAATAACTACTTTATGCTATATCGAAAACGATGGCAAATATTTGATGCTTCACAGAGTAAAAAAGCAAAATGACATAAATAAAGGCAAATGGATCGGTGTAGGTGGACATACAGAAGATCAGGAATCCCCTGAAGAATGTCTTCTGCGTGAAGTAAAAGAAGAAACAGGACTCACACTTACTTCCTACAAATTTCGTGGCCTGGTAACCTTTATAAACAGCGAATGTGAATCTGAGCTTATGTGTGTATTTACAGCCGATGGATATACCGGAGAACTGATTGAATGCAATGAAGGCGAACTATGCTGGGTTGATAAGAAAATAGTGCCAGAGCTTCCTACATGGGAAGGTGATAAAGTTTTTCTGAACCTGCTTTTTTCAGAGGAAAAACGTTTTTTCTCTGTTAAACTACAATATGAGGGAGAGCTGCTTGTAAATACGGAAATTCGCTTATACTAAATGAAAATTAATATAACAGAAAGAAGAAACAAATATGTTAAAATAAAACAAAAACTTGCAGAAAACCTTTGCTAAAAGGACTTTATCGACCGTACAAGGAGGTTATACATGAATAAAATAAAACTTTTTGCTGGAGCACTGACGTTCATGACAACCATGGCTCCTCCAATCCATGCATATGCTGCCACAGCCAGTCACGCAGAATTAAATGCAGCTGAAAAGAACATTGATCTTGATAAATCAGTTAATCTGCAGAATTCTATTAACCTTACAGATGAAATAGCCAAAGAAAATCAGGATTCCAATATAATGTTCAGCCCCACAAGCCTTAACTTCGCCCTTGGCATGATTGCAGAAGGTGCCAAGGGCGAAACGAAAAACGCATTAAATGAATATTTAGGAACCGATGATTTTGCAGCATATGCCAGAAAGTATATGAATGTAATTAAAAGCTATAATACAGAAGACGAAAATTATGGTTATACATCGAAATTAAAAATTGCAGATGCTTTATGGGTAAATCGGGGACTGACTCTGCAGGAACAATTTCAAAAAAATGCAGAAGATAATTTTGAAGCAAAGGCTGAAATTCTTGATTTTTCTGATAAAGAAAACACATGCAACACTATTAATGCATGGTGCAATGAAAATACAGATGGGCTGATTCCGGAAATTATGAAACCTGATATGCTTAATGAAAACAGTGAATTGTGTCTCACCAATTCATTGTATTTTGAATCCGGATGGTCCCAGGATCCATGGGATGTTTCTGATGAAAAAGAAAAATTCGGCGATAACGAAGAAACAAAGTACATGACAAGCATCGGTGATAATTACTATGAAAATGACGCGGCAATAGCATTTGAAAAATACTATGCAAATAATCTGAGCTTCATTGGAATTTTGCCGAAAGCAGAAGGAGATTTTACTCTTGATGAGCTGGATATTGAAGGTCTTCTGAAATCAGAACCGGAATACGATGAAGTTAACTGTAAAATGCCTAAGTTGAATTTTGAAACAACCGCTGAGTTAAGTGATATCCTCAGCAGAATAGGACTTGAGAATGTTTTTTCAGACGCTGCTGATTTTTCAGGCATTGCAGATAAAGCGGTTCATGTCAGTTCTGTTTTACAGAAAACAAAGCTGGAACTAGACGAAAATGGAACTAAGGCTGCCGCTGTGACTGCAGTGACAATGGAATGCATGTCTGCAATGGATACGGATCCGATTATAAAAGATGTTGAGCTGACACGGCCATTTGCATTTCTGATCTACGACAGTGCAAATGAGGAAGTGCTGTTTATGGGAAAAGTTCTAACGGTACAGTGACAGAAATTCTTCCATTATGAAAACAATTTAATTAAAAAATGAAAGAAAATATATTTGATGTATATTATGGCGTACTTGTTATGATAGGACTTTTCAGATTGAGTGTTTTATTGGGCTGCAATATGGAGATTGCTGCGAAAAAATCTAAAAGATTTTTGTAAGATTTTGTAAAAAGTGCTTGACGATTCCTTGCGATAGTGGTATAGTAAATAAGCTGTCGCAAGGAATTGCTTCTGAAATGCTGAAAAATAAAATAGTTTTCAGAAAATTTAAATTAACTGTTGACAATCGACTGAACTTATGGTAAAGTAATCAAGTCGCTTGAACAGAACGACAGAAATAAACAACTTTATACAGCTTCTTGAAGGTCTGAAAAACTTTTGAAAAAAGTGCTTGACAAGATCTGAAAGATATGATAAAGTAAATAGGCTGTCGCAAAGAGATGGCAGACAAACAACCTTGATAACTAAACAGTGAAACACATACGATTCTCGAAAATTCTTAACGAATCATCATTCAAATGAATGAACTTTTTATAACAGTAATGACGAGAGATAACTAAGCTAGTTGGTTGTCTTGAGTGCATCAAACACTTCGTGAGCTTTGCTCACTCAGTGATGCGCAATTTAGCCGCTGCAAGCAGCGCTGAATTGCTGACACACTTTATCAGAGAGTTTGATCCTGGCTCAGGATGAACGCTGGCGGCGTGCTTAACACATGCAAGTCGAACGGGAAATACTTTATTGAAACTTCGGTGGATTTAATTTATTTCTAGTGGCGGACGGGTGAGTAACGCGTGGGTAACCTGCCTTATACTGGGGGATAACAGCCAGAAATGACTGCTAATACCGCATAAGCGCACAGAACCGCATGGTTC
>NZ_QUIO01000023.1:0-77424 GCF_003480145.1 Ruminococcus sp. AM42-11
CGCTAGAGAGTGTTTGAAAAAGGCTTTCTGCAAGATGTGCGTCACAATTTGCGGGAATGATTTTTCAAACACGCTCTAGCCTGTTCAAAATGTCTGCGCAGCGTGCAGGCATTTTGGAATTGTCAGGCGGAGAATACTGCAGGCAGGATTCTTTTTATTTCAGATTTTTGCAAGCTGCTGCAAGGCTTTGCGAGAAATAAGCTCACCATGTTCCTTTAAATGAGCTTCTCCGGCAGCATTAAAAGCGCGTCCGCTGCCGTATTCAGAAAGAATATTGCATACTTTATTGAATTCTTCTGCTGTGCAGGAGGATTGATGTACAATCAGCTGGTAAAGGGAATTTTCATCCTTGTAAAGAGTATTGACGCCTTTATAGAATCCATCCAGTCCATGTGCGGCAGCAATGACATCATCCAGAGTATGGAAAGTATAGAGCCGTATCAGGTTTACCGAAACTTTCCGGGTATTGGAAACAGATTCAGAAGCTTCCGTACTTCTGGAAGTCCTGGAAGCTCCAGATTCTTTGACCTCCTTGTTACTGGAAGAAGCTCCCTGAGAGGCTGCTTTCTGTGTCTCCTCATATAATTTCTGGAAGATATCGATGATATTATCAGCACCATCGAAATGAAGGGTATCCTGCTTGGTTTTCTTATATGGTGAAAATTTGGAGAAACGAGTGTCAAGTTCTTCGGGATCCTCTACCTTGGTGACAATCAGAATGACACTTTCACCGTTTACGGGAATTGCCTCGATCATCAGCGGGATGTTATCAGCTTCAAAGCCAAATTCAATCTGAGCCTGCTGCATCATTTCACGGAAAAGCTTCTTGGCTTTATCTGTGCCGTAGGCAAGTTCGCTGATACGGATCTGGTGGCTGTCCAGATCTTCCTTTGTAAGAGTACAGCGGATTTGATTGTCACTGATTTTTTCTATTTTCATATGATCACATCCTGTTCTTGGAAATAGTGTTTATTATTAAAAGATTACCATAATCAGTTGTTAATGCTCACTTCGCGAATAACAACACACTTCGCGATGCACAGAAATCATACATTCGCATGATTTCGCACCGGGTTCCCCAGGTTTTCTGTGAACTATATTCACAAAAAATACCTCGCAGAACATTACCAGTGAACAATAACAATCAGCTATCTTGATTCCTCATTGTATAATATATGTTTCAAAAGTGCAATAGGAAAAAAACAGGTAATTTCAGTTTGTAAATTTCAGTTGCAACTTATTAAATTTTTCGAAACAGAATGGAAAAAAAGAATAAACTGGTCAAAATCTATTGCATAATGGAAAATGAATCCGTATAATGGGGAACAAGAAAAAAGAAATGGATCTGTGACTCACAAGTAATTGAGAACAGAGATAACACAGATTCGTATTAAATATTAACATTAACATCTATTTTTTCTAAAAACAGCGTCGATTTATCATGCAGCGTATCAGCTGGGGCGGTGTTTGCATTCCCTGAAGATGAAATGAGCTCACATTCCGTCTCTTTTTTCTGCAAAATGATTCAGGTGTTTTCTGAATCCATAAAGGAGGAAAGGAGGTTAGGACACGAAGCGTATATCACGATCAGGAAAGGAAGAATCCTGCAGATCGCTGGAGGGTGAGCTGAATCAGTATGAAGAACTGGGAATTGCTCTTTATCTGGAAGGGCTGCCCAGTGATGCCAGAGCCATTGCAAAAGCCTGTCAGATTGCAGATGGCGGAGGATATATGCGGGATTATACAGAGGACGAGAATGGGCATATAGCCCGTGTGGATTTCGATTTTGTAATCGATGATCAGCAGTTGTAAGCCATGAATATTCAGTACATACCGGAATTTCTTCAAGACCAGCAGTTTCCCCCTACTCATGCTTTGGCAGGAAGAAATTTCCGGTGCTGCTGATTGCAGGAATGATTCTAGTACATCGAATATTAAGTAACTGCCATATTGACTTGTCTGATTTTTCATCTGCTGCGTTGTCGTCAGTCGCCGTAGCTACCGCTACGCCTCCTTCCTCCGCCTTGTATATGAGAAAATCATCCTACGTCAATATAGCAGATACTTAATTTTCGATGTACTAGATACCAACATTCAATAATGTAAACAAATTGTAAAAAGTCGAATTATGTAATACAATCCTGAAAAAAAATATGTTATAATGATAATCGACTGTGGAAAAGTCCGCAGCAGATATCAATTAGACGTTCACTGAGAGGATAAATATTTTATGAAGAGAAGAATTAATCCTGTAGTAGTGGTGTGCATGCTGATCGCAGCAGTTACCCTGATCGGAATTGTTACAACCCTGATCATGCGCCGCATTCCTACCAGGAAACAGATGGATTTGACTGAATATTATGGACAGACAGACGATTCAGAAGCCGTAATTATAGTAGGTACCCAGATTCTGGAGCAGAAGGCAGTTATGTCTGGCGAACAGCCATATCTTCCTGTAGATGTGGTGGATAGTTATCTGAACCAGAGATATTACTGGGATGAAGAAGGTCAGCAGATTCTGTACGCTACTCCGTCGGAGCTGATTTATACACCTGCTTCCGCTGAGGCGGGCGGTGATGTATGGCTGAAGGACGGAACCGCTTATCTGAGCCTTGATTTTATAAAGAGATATACAGATCTGGATACTTATGTGTACCAGCAGCCAAACCGTATAGCGATTCAGAAGGATTTTTCAGGCGTATCAGTTGTCACAGCAACTAAGGATACATATGTGCGCTACCGTGGAGGAATCAAATCAGAAGTACTATCCAAGGTAAACAAAGGAGATAATCTGATCCTTATGGAAGAACTGGAGAACTGGGATCAGGTAGCCACATGGGACGGTTATATCGGATATATAGAGAAGAGCAGTGTAAGTGATGTTCAGAATCTGAATATGGACAGAAAAGCAGTTGGGGAATCTTATACTTATCTTACCATGGACCAGCCAGTGAATCTGGTATGGCATCAGGTAATGTCCACAGATGCCAATGCAGGACTTTCGGAGGCTATTCAGAACATGACCGGTGTAAATGTGATTTCACCAACCTGGTTCTATGTAACTGACAACAATGGTAATATTATCAACAATGCTACAGCTGATTATGTATCTCTTGCCCATGAAAAAGGGCTGAAGGTATGGGGACTTGTGGACAATTTTACGCAGGACATCAGTACTTATGAGGTATTGTCCAGAACAAGTTCCAGACAGAATCTGATTTCACAGCTGGTGAATGCAGCTGTTGGAGCTGGAATTGATGGAATTAATGTGGATTTCGAGCAGCTTAGTGAGGACGTGGGCGTTCATTTCCTGGAGTTCCTCCGGGAGCTTTCTATAGAATGCCATAAGAACAATCTTGTTCTTTCCGTAGACAATCCGGTTCCAGAGGATTTCACCAGTCATTATGACAGGGCTGAACAGGGCAAGGTAGTAGATTATGTCATTATTATGGGATATGACGAGCACTACGTTGGATCCGAGGAAGCGGGCTCAGTAGCGTCTCTTCCATGGGTGGAGAAGGGAATTCAGGATACTATCGCTGAAGTTCCGGCGCAGCGTGTGATTAATGCAGTTCCATTTTACACAAGATTATGGAAAACAGAAGCTGGCAGCTTATCTAGTGAGGCAATTGGCATGGATACTGCCCAGGAAGTAGTAAATACAAATAATGCCCAGGTATACTGGGACAGCGATGTAAGTCAGAATTATGGAAGCTTTGAGAAGGATGGATGCACTTACCAGATCTGGATTGAGGATTCTCAGTCTATTGCAGCGAAGGTACAGCTGATACAGAAATATAATCTTGCCGGTGTGGCAGCATGGAAATTGGGATTTGAGAATAGCAGTATCTGGCAGGTGATCATAGATAATCTGTCTGCGTCTAATTAAAACAGGTACTATTTTACGAAGCATATTGCTGTGAGGGTACTGAACAGTTACGCCTTTTTCAAACATGCTCTAATACACGAATGATAAAAACACTCTCTGAGACATATAAATAATGTGAAGGTCGTGAACAGCGACAAAAGACGAAAGTTTAACGATAACATTATATATTATATGCCAGGGGGTGTTTTATATTGAAAAAGCATATAGTGGAGCTGATTATGGGATGTCTTTTGCTGATATGCTTTTATTATCTTTCCCGCGAGGCGGCAGCAGTATCGGTAGAGATGAATCAGAAGCAGGTAATTGTGGTGGATTGTGGTCATGGAGGAATGGATCCAGGTATGATCGGGATAGACGGTCTGAAGGAGAAGGATGTAAATCTTGCCATTGGCCTGAAAGTGAAAAGTGCATTGGAAAAGAAAGATTTTCAGGTGGTTATGACCAGGGAAACAGACGTGGGATTATACGATGAAGACTCTAATAATAAGAAAGTACAGGATATGCAAAAAAGGATTTTTCTTATTCAGGAAGTAAAGCCTGTACTTGCAGTAAGTATCCATCAGAACAGTTACGAAGATTCTGGGGTGAAGGGGCCTCAGGTTTTCTATTATCGGGACTCTGTTAAGGGAGAAGAACTGGCGGAAATAATTCAGGAGAAACTGAATGATTATCTTGAGGTGGAGCGGCCAAGGCAGGCGAAAGGAAATACTACTTATTATCTTTTGAAACGAAGCCCGGGGATATTGAATATTGTGGAGTGTGGATTCCTTACGAACCCGGAAGAAGCCGGAAAACTGTTACAGGATGATTATCAGGAAAAAGTAGCGGCAGCAGTGGCTGACGGTGTGGAAGAATACATAAAAAATAATGAACAATGAGAATCCTCTGTTAATGAAAAAACATTTCAGTTTATCAAAAACTATACACTTTTCAGAAGCTGTGGATTCTGCTATACTGGACTGGAAAAAATAAGCGAGGGAAAATACCATGTTAGGATGTGTTTATCTGATTCTGGCAGCATTATTGGGTAGGGAAATTACCCATAATTTTTTGCCGGAACAAAGAATGAGAGAAAAAGGAATCACGCCCTTGTGGGTGACTTTTGCAGCGTCATTTGGAAGTGGTGTGCTGCTTATGACCTGGGCTGTCTATATAGCAGCATGGCTGCTAAGCGTGTACTCTGAAGCGGAGAACCCCCTCTTTGGAGCAAATCTGATGGTGATGGCAGCTGTGGGGATATTTTTGCTCTTGTGCTGTTATAGAAGAAAAGGTTCTTTTGGGAAATTTATTAAAAGACTTTCCGGCGAGGTTCCTCCAGCGAAAGAAATCGTGTTCTTATTGATTTTACTGGCGGGAATTACCTGGATCATGGTATTTGTATTTCATGTTAGTGACGGATATTTGTATTCCGGATTTACTGTATTTGGAGATTATGCCCCTCATACAGCGATGATGAGATCATTTTCGCTGGGAAATAATTTCCCCACGCAGTATCCTCATTTTGGTGGTGAAGATGTAAAATACCATTTTATGTTTCAGTTTCTGACAGGAAACCTGGAATATCTTGGAATGAGAATTGATATAGCGTACAATGCCGTAAGCAGTCTGTCACTCTGGTGCTTCTTTATCATGCTGTATTCTATGGCGAAAAGGTTCTTTGGCAGTATGAGTGCCGGAGTGCTTTCTGTTTTGTTTGTTGTATTTCGAAGTGGAACTGCTTTTTTCAGATTTGCATATGAACATTTACAGGCTGGTGATTTGTGGGAGACTCTGGCCGGGAATACTGCTTTTATTGGATATACCCCCAATGAGAACTGGGGACTTTGGAATTTTAATGTATATTTGAATCAGCGGCACTTGGGATTTGGTCTTTTGATGGCTGCGCTGGTATTATGGATTTTCCTGGACTGGGTGGAAGAAAGCTGTGCAGAGAAAGATAAGGGAATATTGTGGCTGAAGAACAGATTTCTTACAAAAAAAGCATGGATGTTTAAGAAACCTGATACAGCTCTTTTTGCCGGAATGCTATTGGGTCTGTGTTCATTTTGGAATGGAGCTGCTGTAATTGCATGTCTTCTGATTCTTATGGGATTTGCCTTTTTTTCTGATGGAAAACTTGACTATCTGATTCTGGCAATCGTGACAGTTGTGTTCTCGGAAATTCAATCTAAAATGTTTGTATGGGGAAGTGTTGTATCACCTTCTGTATATTTTGGATTTCTGGCAGAAAAGAAATCACTTCCAGGCATAGCTGTATATTTATTTGAAATAAGCGGCATTGTTTTCCTTGGCGTTTTAGTACTGCTGTTTTTCTGAAAAAAATGGAAAGAGCAGTTGCAGTGAGTATACTTTTCCCAACAATCTTTGCATTTGTGGCGTCTCTTACACCAGATATAAACGTGAATCATAAATATATTATAATATCTTATGCATTCCTTGCTGTTTTCTGGGGTGGAGCTGTAAGCAGATTGTTCCATTGGAAAGGTGCTGTTGGGAAAATTTTGAGTTTGATTCTGGCACTTAGTCTGACCATAACAGGAATTTATGATTTTGCAGTAATCATAAAAGATAATGATTCGGGACATCGGGTTTCTGTGAACCTGAACAGTGGACTGACCAGCTGGCTTGCAGAAAATCTGAAAAAAGACGATCTGATTTTGACACCGGAATACAGTATAAATGAAGTCACTATGTCAGGGGTTATGATGTATCTGGGATGGCCTTATTATGCATGGTCTGCAGGCTATGATACTTATTACAGGGCTGCCAGGGCGGTAGAGATCTATACAACAGCCAGCGCACAGGTACTAAAGGAAACAGTTGAGGAAGAACAAATTACATATATCCTTTTTGAGGAAGGTATGAAATTTGAGGAGAAGGAATGCCGCGAAGATGTGATTGCGGATACATATCCTCTGGTGTATCAGTCAGATGACGGGAGAATAAGAATTTATGGAACAAAAGAATAAGAAAAAAATCAGTACACAAACAATAATTAAACTTCTGCTGGCGGTGGTGCTGCTTAGCCTATCTGCATTTTTACTGAAAGGTGATGTGTGGACTTTCTGGACTTGGTGGCTTCTGGCGGGAGTGATGGGATTTGCTGCGATGCCTGTTACAGGAAGACTGTTCTGGCGTTTTGAGGACAAAGGATGGATTTTTTCTAAGGTACTGGCGATTGCTGCAACAGGTTTTCTTACCTGGTTTCTGACAGCTATCAGACTAATCCCTTTTAATGCCCTGACTTGTGCTGCTGTAACAATCCTATGCGCAGTTATCTGTTTTTTCCTTCTTCGAAAGGAATCAAAAGAAAAGACAGAATGTTTTCCAGTTGACAGGATTTCTCTGATTTACTGGGAAGAATTATTGTTTTTCCTTGCATTTCTTATGTGGACATATCTGGCAGGATTCCGCCCTGCTGCATATGGAACCGAGAAGTTCATGGATTATGGTTTTATGGAAGCTATGATGAGAAGCACCACACTTCCGGCAAGAGATCTGTGGTATTCAGAAGGACATATTAATTATTATTATGGCGGTCAGTATTTTGCTGTTTTTCTTACCAAACTTTCCCATACAAAGGTGGAACTGACTTACAATCTTATGCGTACCTTTGTAGCCGGACTGGCTTTTGCAATGCCATTTTCCCTTGTTTACCAGATGATGTCAGACCGTATGAAGGGACAGCAAAAAAGCGAAAAAGTAATAAAAGGACTTCCTTTTGCAGCTGGATTTACAGCTGGTACAGCTGTTTCCATTGCAGGAAATATGCATTACGTAATTTATGCGCAGATCATTCCCCTGATTGAGAAGCTGACAGGTAAGGAAGTGAGCAGCTACTGGTTTCCGGATGCTACCCGCTATATAGGATATAATCCATATCGTGAGGAAGACCGGACGATACATGAATTTCCCTGCTATTCTTTTGTACTGGGAGATCTTCATGCTCATGTGGTAAATATTATGTTTGTACTTCTTGTAATAGCACTTCTTTATGTATGGCTAAGGGGTGTACGCAAGAAAACAGTACCGGTTGAGATTTCCATGAAAGATGGAAAATTCTGGAAAGAGCAGCTTCTTATGCCTCATCTTCTGGTAATCAGTGTGCTTCTCGGAATGTTTCAGTGGACAAATTTCTGGGATTTTGTAATTTATTATGTAGTAACTCTTGGAACGGTGCTTTTTGCCAATATTATCCGTTTCCAGGGAAAAATAAAGAAAATCATTGTTGTAACTTTTGCACAAATGGCAGAAATCTATCTGCTTGCCTATCTTGTGATTCTGCCATTTACCTTACAGTTTGACACTATGGTGGATGGAATAGGAATTGCCAAGTACCATTCCTATTTCTACCAGCTGCTGGTTCTCTGGGGACTTCCGGCAGTTCTTACCATTACATTTGTAATTTCTATTCTCTGGGAAAAACTGCAGGGGATGGAGCACAAGAGCCTGTACCGTCTTATGAAAGCTATCCGCACGGCAGATCTTTTTGCCATTATTATGGGACTTTGCGCTATTGGCCTGGTGGTAATCCCGGAATTTGTTTATGTGCGTGATATTTATGAAAATGGAAATGCCAGGGCAAACACTATGTTCAAGCTTACTTATCAGGCATATATTATGTTTGCACTGACTATGGGATATGGAGTTTACAGACTTCTGGCTGTTACCAGACAGAAAGTGTTTAAGATCATTTCTGGAATCTGCCTGTTCTTCCTGATCTGGACAGTAGGATATTTTGGAAAAAGTGTGGATTCCTGGTTTGGAAAGGTTTTGAATCCGTCAGGCTATCAGGGGCTTTATGCTCTGGGCTATCTGGATACGGATTTTTCAGAGGATGTGTCTGCAATCCAATGGCTAAAGGAGAATATTAAAGGGGCTCCGGTAGTGCTGGAGGCAAACGGTGACAGCTACAGCGGTTATGAGCGTGTTTCTGCAGCTACAGGTCTTCCAACAATTCTTGGCTGGTATGTACACGAATGGCTCTGGAGGAATGATACAGATGATCTGAACCGGAAACAGGCAGATATTATGAGTATTTATACTTCACAGGATGAGACCCAGGTAAGAGCTCTTCTTACGGAATATGGTGTTTCCTATATCTTTGTGGGCTCTAAAGAAAGAGAGAAATATGAGGACAGCCTGAATAATGCACTTCTTCAGTCACTTGGAGAAATTGTATTTATGGATGAAGATTCCGGCACTTATATTGTTAAGGTGGATTGACAAGGTTTTTAAACTGGTGTTATATTAAAGAATACTGAAAAATTAATAGAAAGCTGGACTAAAATGAAAGCAGAAATTGTAGCCATGACGGCAGATGCTATCGACCATGCGGCACTTGCCAGAGGCGGAGAGATATTGAAACAGGGAGGACTGGTGGCATTCCCTACAGAAACTGTTTACGGTCTTGGAGGAAATGCACTGGATCCTATGGCTTCGAAGAAGATATATGCAGCCAAGGGACGTCCTTCGGATAACCCGTTGATCGTTCATATTGCAGATTTAAATGCGCTGGCTCCAATTGTAAAGAAAGTACCGGAGAAGGCAAAGATACTGGCAGAGAAATTCTGGCCTGGTCCCCTGACTATGATTTTTGAGAAATCAGACCTGGTTCCATTGGAGACAACTGGTGGTCTCAACAGTGTAGCTGTGCGTTTTCCAAGTGATCCCATTGCAGCGGAGCTTATTTTGCAGGCAGGGGGATACGTGGCAGCGCCAAGTGCAAATACTTCCGGACGGCCAAGCCCGACTACAGCACAGCATGTTGAGGAGGACTTAGGGGATGCCATTGAGATGATTATTGATGGAGGTCCTGTGGGAATTGGCCTGGAGTCAACGATTGTAGATTTTACCGAGGACGTACCGGTGGTTTTAAGACCCGGTTATATTTCACTGGAAATGCTCCAGGAGGTTCTTGGCGATGTGAGAATGGACAAAGGTCTTATAAAGCCTGATAGTAAAGTTCATCCCAAGGCGCCGGGAATGAAATATCGGCATTATGCACCGAAAGCAGATCTTGCAATTGTGGAGGGCCCCACAGAAGAAGTAATAAATGCCATTAATCAGTTTGTAAAGGAAGATCAGGCAAATGGACTTCAGGCGGGGATTATTGCCACAGAAGAGACTATTTCCAGATATCCCTGTGGAACTGTGAAGTGTATTGGAAGCAGAGAGGCAGAGGAAACCATTGCTCATAACCTTTATGAGGTGCTGCGTGAATTCGATCAGTGCCAGGTAAGCAAAATTTATTCCGAAGCTTTTTATACCCCCAAAATGGGACAGGCAATTATGAACCGGCTTCTAAAAGCAGCCGGTCACAAAATAATCAATATAAGGAGAGAAGAACAATGAGAGTAGCATTAGGTAGTGATCATGGCGGATTTGAACTGAAACAGGAGATTATCAAATATCTGGAAGAAAAGAATATTGAGTATAAGGATTACGGCTGCTACAGCACAGAATCCACAGACTATCCGATCTATGCAAAGAAAGTTGCACATGGGATTCTGGACGGAGAGTGTGAGCTTGGAATCCTTGTATGCGGAACAGGTATTGGTATTTCTATCACTGCAAACAAAATTAAGGGAATTCGTGCAGCAGTATGTACAGACTGTTTTACTGCTGAAGCAACCAGACTTCACAATGACGCAAATATCCTTGCGCTTGGAGGTCGTGTAGTTGGACCTGGACTTGCAGTTAAGATTGTGGATACTTTCCTGAATACACCATTTTCAGGAGATGAGAGACATATCCGCCGAATTGCTCAGATCGAGACAGAATAGGAAGGAGAGCTCTTCTATGGAGAACACAAATCAGAAAAACACCGGGAATATACAGATAGCGCCTGTAAGTGCTGCATCAGATCTGAACCACAAAAGAGAAGGTTACCTTACCTGGGACGAATATTTCATGGGAGTTGCCATGCTTTCCGGCATGCGCTCCAAGGATCCCAATTCACAGGTAGGAGCGTGTATTGTCAGCGATGATAATAAAATTCTTTCCATGGGATATAATGGTTTCCCAAAAGGCTGTTCCGATGATGAATTTCCCTGGGCAAGAGAGGGAGAGCCTCTGGATACCAAATATCTGTATGTGACCCATAGCGAGCTCAATGCAATTTTAAACTACCGTGGAGGAAGCCTTGAGGGAGCGAAAATGTATGTAACTCTTTTTCCATGCAATGAGTGTGCCAAGGCAATCATCCAGGCAGGAATCAAGACTCTGGTCTATGATTGTGACAAATATGCAAGCACTCCGTCAGTCCTTGCTTCCAAGAGAATGCTGGACTCCGCCGGTGTACGCTATTATCAATACAAGAGAACCGGACGCGAGATTTCGCTGACGGTGTAAGTTAAAGAGGTTTGTTGTGGAAAATACGAAAGAAAATACAGATTTGAATATGGGCAGAGCGAAGAATGACAGATGGAAAAAGATACTGGGAATCATTTTGAACATTGCTTTGCTTCTGCTTATAGATGGATTGTTGGTATATACTTTTATTAACGAAGGAAATCGTATATATAAAGGAACAATCATTAAAATATTACTAATTGTTACAGGAAATATTTTGTTTCTTGTTCTTCTGTTCTGGGGGGAGAAAATCTGCAGTGCAATTAAAAATACCACTTTTTTGAAAATAGCAGATGTCATATTGCTGTTGGCAACTCCTGGAATTGTATTTATGCTTGTCCAGATGGTCACCTGGGTGTCGGGATATAAGAATAAGGCAGTGTCAACATTTAAAGGCCTGGTTAAGATGTCATTACTGATGGAGCAGCCTTATTTGACACTGAATCTTATTATTTATGCAATATTTTTTATAATACTTATTATTTTATTCAGGAAAATCAATATTGCTTCTTCTGCGTTGTGTTACCTTTTTATAATCCTTGCAATGGTAAACTATTATGTAATGGAATTCCGTGGAGAACCATTCCAGCTTCTTGACATTGTAGGAATGGGAACGGCAGCAGAAGTTGTTGGAGAATATAGCTTCAAAATCAAACTGATGCTTGGAATTCCACTGATCTATGCCCTGGTATTTGGTGAGTTTGTACTGAAATTCCAGAAACTGGAGCTTGGAAAAAAGAGCAGAAAGAATACAGCTGCCCGGTTTAGTGTACTGGCTGTGATCGTGATTACATTATGTTTTACTATAAGACCTATCCTCCAGAAGCTTGACGCTGTTACTTTATGGCAGATTAACCGTATTTATAAAGAACAGGGCTACATTTCCTCTCTTGTTAAGGAAATCAAGTATTTTTATATCGAGCAGCCAGAAGGCTATTCTGTTGGAAAAACCGTAGAACTGGCACAGGAAATTGAAGATGGGGAAAATATTGTTTCAGAGACAGACAAGGGTGAGTCTGAAGAAAGTGTTGATAATACAGCTGCAGATACTTCTGAAACAGTAACACCGAAAAATATTATCCTGATTATGAATGAAAGTCTTACAGATTTTGAAAGTGTAGGGAAAATAAAGTCAAATGTAGAAATTTTGCCATACATAAGAAGCCTTAACAAAAATGTAAAACATGGACAGCTTCATGTACCTACATTCGGAGCCGGAACTGCCCGTTCTGAATACGAGGCTCTTACAGGAAACAGTATGAGCTTTTTGCCATCCGGAAGTGTTCCTTATCAGCTTTATGTGCGGGATCCGGAGTATGGTCTGGCAGATATCCTGAAATCCCAGGGATATTACACAATTGCCATGCATCCCAACAAGGCTCATAACTGGAACCGGGCCTCTGTTTATCCATGCATGGGATTTGATGAATTTATCAGCCTGGAGAACTGGGGAGATGAACACAGAGAGCTTCTTCGAAATTATGTAAGTGACAAAGCAACATTTGAAAAGATCATCAGCCTTTATGAAGAGAAGGATGCGGATGAAAAATTATTTACATTCTGTGTAACCATGCAGAATCATGGCGGTTATACAGTAGAAGACAGAGCTGGATTTGAACCTACTGTAAAGCTTGGATATGATACAGAGTATCCTCTGGCTGAAACGTATTTATCGTTGGCAAGAGAGTCTGATTCAGCATTTAAGGAATTGCTGGAGTACTTTGAAAAAGTAGATGAGCCTACCATGATTGTTATGTTTGGGGATCACTGGCCTAAGATTGAAGAAGAATTTATGGCGAAACTTTTAGGCGGCAACAGGCAGAGCCTGGGACTTGTTGAAAGCCAGCAGTCCTATACAACTCCCTATGTGATCTGGACAAATTATCCATCTGAGACAGTAGAGGAAGATTTCAGTGCTAATTATCTGGGAAGCTATATGCTTCAGCTGGCTGGTCTTGAAATGCCAGGCTACAACCAGTTCCTTATGAATCTGAAAGAGCAGCTTCCAATCATCGGAGTTGGTGCTGTTTGCGACAAAGATGGAAACTGGTATGCAAATGATGCACTTCCGGATGATTACAAAAAACTGATGACGGATTACAATATTCTGGAATATAACAACCAGTTTGAGAAAAAAGATGTAATAGAGAGCTTGTTTACATTGAAGTAATAAAAAAGTACCCGGACAAAACAGATGCGGTGGATGGTAACTCTGGCTGTTACTGTGAACGGAGTGAACAGTAACCTTTGGCTGTTTTTTGTCTGGGTATTTTCTGTTTCGCCACTTGACATATGGGAAAATTTCGCATAAAATAAACAAGACTTAACGAGCAAATTAAATAAATGAAGTGGCAATGAAGAGAATAGTACATGAGGAGCAATCTCAGAGAGAAATCCAGGCCGACAGGCAATGGTGTGAGGATTTTGTGCGCAAGTCATGGAACCGGCCTCAGAGCTCCGCACAATTGAAGTGCGGCGTCTGTCCTACGTTATCAGGATAATTGAGTGAGCAGTGGAGCAGTCATTTCCAGTGTTAATCAGGGTGGTACCGCCGAAGCCTTTCGGTCCCTTTTGCAGGGATGGAAGGTCTTTTTTTATGTGTTTTTCAAATAATACATGGAATTTACCAGATTTCCCTGGCGTTTAAATATTAGAAAATCAAAAAGGAGAAAAATCATGGCAAAAGAAAAGAAAATGGTAGAAGCTATCACATCCATGGATGTGGATTTTGCACAGTGGTATACCGATGTTGTAAAAAAAGCGGAACTTTGCGGCTATACAAGTGTAAAGGGATGTATGGCAATCAAACCGGCAGGATATGCAATCTGGGAGAATATCCAGAAAGAGCTTGACCGCAGATTCAAAGAGACAGGCGTAGAGAATGTATACATGCCAATGTTCATTCCGGAATCCCTTCTGGACAAAGAGAAGGATCACGTAGAGGGATTTGCACCGGAAGTTGCATGGGTAACACACGGCGGACTTGATCCTCTTCAGGAGCGCCTTTGCGTACGTCCTACATCCGAGACTCTGTTCTGTGATTTCTATCAGAAAGAGATCCAGTCCCACAGAGATCTTCCGAAAGTATATAATCAGTGGTGCTCAGTAGTTCGCTGGGAGAAAACAACCCGTCCGTTCCTTCGTTCCCGTGAGTTCTTATGGCAGGAAGGACATACTGCCCACGCTACAGCTGAGGAAGCAAAAGAACGTACCATCCAGATGCTGAACCTGTATGCAGACTTCTGCGAGGAAGTACTTGCAATCCCGGTTATTAAAGGTCAGAAGACAGAGAAAGAGAAATTTGCGGGTGCAGAGGCTACTTACACAATCGAGTCTCTGATGCATGATGGAAAAGCACTTCAGTCTGGAACCAGCCATAACTTTGGTGATGGATTTGCAAGAGCATTCGGCATCCAGTACACAGATAAAAACAACCAGCTTCAGTATGTACACCAGACATCCTGGGGAATGACAACTCGTATGATCGGTGCTCTGATCATGGTTCATGGAGACAACAGCGGACTTGTTCTTCCACCAAGAATTGCTCCGGTCCAGGCTGTTGTAATCCCGATCCAGCAGAGAAAAGAGGGCGTTCTGGAGAAAGCAGAGGAGCTGACACAGATTTTGAAAGCAGCTGGAATCCGTGTAAAAGCAGACGTTACAGACAAGAGCCCGGGATTCAAATTCGCAGAGCAGGAAATGCGTGGTATTCCGGTAAGAATCGAGTGCGGTCCGAAGGATATCGAGAGCGGACAGGCTGTTATCTGCCGAAGAGATACCAGAGAGAAATATATTGTGAAGTTCGAAGAACTTGCTGCTAAGGTTCAGGAAGTTCTGGACACCATGCAGAAGGAAATGCTGGAGCGTGCAAGAGCCCACAGAGATGCTCACACCTATGTAGCAACAAATTACGAAGAATTCAAGGAGACCATCAACACAAAACCTGGTTTTGTAAAAGCTATGTGGTGCGGCAACCGTGAGTGCGAAGATAAGATCAAAGAAGACGTTCAGGCAACATCCAGATGTATGCCGTTTGAGCAGGAACATTTAAGCGATGTCTGTGTATGCTGTGGAAAACCTGCCAAGAAAATGGTATACTGGGGACGTGCTTATTAATAACAAAAGGGATTGCTGTTTATTTTGCAATCAGTAGTCAAAAAGGGGCAAAATTATTTTGCCCCGCTTTGTTTTTCAAGGCAGAGAAGTGTATGAGGAGAAGTTTTGTTTTAAATCAGAGGCAGGTGATAAAGATGGTATTTGAAATTCCACAAAAAGTTGAAATAATTATAAATATTCTGGAAAAAGCTGGTTATGAGGCCTATGCAGTAGGCGGCTGTGTCCGCGATGCCCTTCTTGGAAGAACTCCAAATGACTGGGATATCACAACCTCAGCCAAGCCGGAGCAGGTCAAAGCCCTGTTTCACAGAACCGTAGATACAGGAATCGCTCACGGAACCGTAACAGTGCTGCTTGAAAAAGAGGGATTCGAGGTTACCACCTACCGGGTGGATGGCGAGTATGAAGATGGCCGTCACCCGAAAGAAGTAACCTTTACGGCCTGCCTGGAGGAAGATTTGAAGCGTCGGGACTTTACCATCAACGCCATGGCCTACAATCCAAGGAAAGGGCTGGTGGACCTTTTTGAAGGGCAGAAAGACCTGGAAAACAAGGTGATCCGCTGTGTTGGTGATCCTCTGGAGCGTTTTACAGAAGACGCTCTTCGCATTATGCGTGCTGTACGTTTTTCTGCGCAGCTTGGCTTTTCCCTGGAAGAAGAGACCAGAAAAGCTCTTTCTGTGCTTGCACCAAATTTAAAACATGTAAGCGCAGAGCGGATCCAGGTGGAACTTGTAAAACTTCTGGTGTCCCCTCATCCGGATTATCTGCGGATTGCCTATGAAGCGGGAGTTACCAGGGAATTTCTGCCGGAATTTGACCGCTGTATGGAGACACCTCAGAACACTCCACACCACTGCTATAATGTGGGAGAACACATTCTCCACAGCCTTTTGTATGTGAGGGAGGATAAGGTGCTAAGGCTGACCATGCTCCTTCACGACATTGCCAAACCTGTTGTACGAAAAACAGACGAAAATGGCAGGGATCATTTCAAAACACATGCTTCTGTGGGAGAAAAAATGTCCAAGGAAATTCTGCGCCGCCTGAAGTTTGACAATGACACCATTTCCAGAGTGAGCCGTCTGATCCGTTGGCATGATCTGCGCCCGACTCCGGCACCGGCTGAGGTGCGGAAAGCCATCAATGTAGTTGGGGAAGACCTTTTTCCCATGTGGATGGAAGTCCAGTATGCGGATAACAAAGCGAAAAGTGATTACCGTGGGGAAGAAAAAGCTGCCCGTCAGGCCGGAGTTCGAATGACCTGGGAAGAAATTATGGAAAAAGGCGAATGTGTTTCCATGAAAGGTCTTGCAATTACTGGCAGTGACCTGATCGCAGCCGGAATGAAGCCTGGAAAAGAAATGGGAAGTGTGCTCCATGAGCTTTTGGATGCTGTTCTGGAGAATCCGGAACTGAACAAGAAAGAATCACTTCTTTCCCTTGCTTTTGCAGCCGATAAAAAACTTCTTTAGAATAACATATCCCTCCCACTCATAAGATAGAAGGTATCTGAAGACATTTGGCATATGTGAGTGACGGGGGGATTTTTATTGTATGATTATGGTCTTAGCACCCTGACCCAGTATGGAATTGAAGTGAAATCTTCATCCAGGACCCGGGGAGCATTGGTATGTCGTACAGAACAGGGAATTCTGCTCCTCAGAGAGTTTCACGGCTCCGAAAAAAAACTTCTTTTTCAGCAGGAAGTGTTAAAAAAACTTTCCCAGGAAGGCTGTCTGGTTGATACTTATATTGAAAATCAGGAAGGCTCTTTGGTTACCAGAGATAAGGATAATATTCCCTATACCCTTCAGAACTGGTATGAAGGCAGAGAGTGTGACACCAAGTCCAGGGAAGATATTATAAGAAGTGTGCAGATTCTGGCAAGGGTACATAAATTTATGAATATGCCTGTGGAAAAAGCCTACATGGCGCGTTCCCTTGCAGATGAGTATGCAAGGCATAATCAGGAAATCCGCAAGATCCGTAAATTTATCCGCCAGAAAGGTGCCAGTGCCAGATTTGAAAAGGAATTTCTGGGCAGTGTACAGTGGTTTCTGGAAAAAGGGGAAAAAGCACTGGAAATGCTTGTAAAGTCGGACTATGAAAAACTAAGGGACAAGGCGGGCGAAGAGGGGCTTCTATGTCATGGCGAATATAACCAGCACAATGTTCTTCTTTGTAAAAATCAGGCTGCTGTGACAAATTTTGGTCACTTCAGCTTTGATGTGCAGATCAGCGACTTGTATTGTTTTATGCGAAAAATCCTGGAAAAATATAACTGGGATGTATTTCTGGCCAGACGGATGCTGGAGCAATATGACAAAATACGTCCTATTTCTTCGGAAGAATGGGAAAACCTGCAAATCCGTTTCACATATCCGGAAAAATACTGGAAACTGGCAAATTACTACTTTTCTCACAACAAAGCATGGATTTCCGGCAAGAATACAGAAAAGCTGGAAAAGGTAATTGCCCAGAAGAAAATATGGGGGGATTTCCCTGAAAACTGCTTTGGAAAATCCCCTTTCTAGCGCAAAAACCTTGACAATACAGGGTAAAAGGTATATATATAGATAGAAGAATCTTTAGAGGAGGAAACACCATGAATAAGACTGAATTAGTAGCAGCTATGGCGAAAGAAACCAATCTGTCCAAGAAGGACGTTGAAGCTGTTTTAAAATCATTCATCGACGTTGTATCAGAAGAACTGAAAAAAGGTGAGAAAGTTCAGTTAGTTGGCTTTGGTACATTTGAAGTCAGCGAGAGAGCTGCCAGAGAGGGAAGAAATCCTCAGACTGGTGAGACCATGAAGATCGAGCTTCCAAGGCTCCGAAATTTAAAGCTGGTAAAGCTTTAAAAGATATGGTAAACGCATAATCGCGTAAGCTTTTACAGGAGGAACTTTATAGTTCCTCCTTTTTTAAACACGCTCTGATATAGGAGAGTATTATGAGATTAGATAAATTTTTGAAAGTATCCCGCCTTATTAAGAGAAGAACTGTGGCAAATGAGGCATGTGATGCAGGAAGAGTGCTTGTAAATGATAAGCCGGCCAAGGCTTCTGCCCAGGTGAAGACAGGAGATACTATTGAGATTCAGTTTGGAAGCCGCAATGTGAAGGTGGAAGTGCTGGATGTGAAAGAGACTGTGAAGAAGGAAGAAGTTGAGAATCTGTACAGGTATGTTTAAGAGTTCTGTGAACGAAGGAAACAGTATTACTTAAGCAGGTTCTAATTTTAAAGAAAATTTCATAGATTATCTGTGAACCCACATATTTGGGAGAGAGGGATTTGGAAGAAAAGGTTGTGAACATTTCCCATAAGCTGATACTGGATAACAGGAAAGAAGCATCTGTCACAGGTGTGAAGGATGTGATTTCTTTTGATGAAAAGGAAATCCTTCTTCAGACTGCTGACGGGAAGCTGCAGATTCGCGGCAGCGGGCTTCATGTAAAAGGACTAAACCTGGAAAAAGGAGAAGCTGCTCTTGCCGGACATGTGGATTCTCTTGTCTATTTGTCTAAAGATTCCCCACGAAAAGAAGAACCATTATTTACAAGGCTGTTCCGTTAAGCTATGAGCATATATATCTACAATGAGATCTGGCTTTTCGTCCGGGCTTTTGCAGGGGGTGCGGTGCTGATCCTTTGCTACAGCCTGCTTCAGGAAATAAGAAGGCTCATTTTCTGCAGTCCGGCAGCAGGAGGGATTTTGGACCTTCTTTATTGGGTGTGCGCAGGACTTCTGGTATTTGCAGGAATTTACCGGATCAACCAGGGAATCCTGCGTAGTTTTCTGTTTTTGGGAATTATATCAGGGGCATTTCTTACATATCTGACAATAAAACCTTTATTTGAAAAAATTTGTTATATAATCCTGGAGGTTCCTGTCAGATTCGTAAAAAAAACTTCAAAAAAATATATAAATTGGTTGCTATTTTTTTGTAAACGTTGTAAAATTTTAGTTAAGCAATCTGCAAATCAGTACAAAAATAGTACCAGAAATCGTTTGCAGATGAGAAGAGGCAGGAAGTTTGGGAAAATCAGGGAAAAAACGAAGAAAAAAGACAATAGGGTATAATCATCTCGGGATGTTCGGTATTTCTCTGATCGTTCTGATTCTGATTCTGACGCTTATGGCACAGAGCCGGGACCTTAAGGAATCTCTTGCCGGCTATGAGACCAGGGCAGAGGCATTAAGCCAGCAGATTGAGGAAGAGCAGGCGCGCACTCAGGAGATTGAAGATCTGAAGCAGTATATGCTCACGGATGAGTACGCAGAGCAGGCCGCCAGAGAGAAGCTGGGTCTTGTGAAGGAGAATGAGATTATTTTTCAGGAGGAGAAATAAGGTTCTGGGAAAAACGAAGTTGGAAGTTTCTGACGATATATTTTTCAATATGGTCGTCTTTGTTTGACATATATTTTCATACCTGTCCCCTATAATAGGCATAAGGTGCTGCCGAAGGTGATGTAAATGCAGCATTCCTTTGCAAAAACAAGGGCAGCAGTTAAAGATTACATGAACAGTGGGGCGTGCAGCTTGCGGGAATGCTTTTTCAAACAGGCTCTGGCACTGTAAGGCTGTAAAGGGGAGGGGAGAATATGCAGGAATGGATAATTGCCATGCTCGTGATCAGTGTGCTGCTGGTGCTGCGGGACATGGCAAAAGTTTTTTTCAGGGGAAGAAGTTTCCTTAAGGCAGAGCAGCCGGCCGAAGAGAAAAATCCCCAGAAGGAGAAGGTGGAGCGGTATGCTGCTTCTTTTCGGAAGCTTGCAGACAGCTTTTATGGATTACCCTACCGAAAAGACTATTTAAGCAACGGCCAGGTGGATGGAATTATAAGGGAGACCTGTGATGAGATATGCAGCCACTGTTATCAGCGGGAAATCTGCTGGGGCACCCAGTCGCAGGAAATGTACAGAGGAAGCGAGCGGATGATTCGTTCCATGGAGGAGGGAAATCAGGAGAAAATACAGGAGACAAAAAGCGACTGGATGAGTGTATGCAGTCGTTTTTCCCAGTATTATGAGACACTTGGTAACTCTTATATGAGGGAGCGGCAGAAGCTGATATGGGACAACCGGATGATCGAAAGCCGCCTTGCCGTGGCACAGCAACTCCAGGAGATGTCCAGAATCATGGATATGGTGGCAGAAGACCTGTACGACATTTCCATTGCGGATCCTCAGCTTATGACGGAATTGCAGAAGATTCTCAGGAAGCGTCATATTGTGGTGAAGCAGGTCTGGGTGATGGATAAGGTGGAAGGAAGACGTGAGATTTTTCTTACCATGCGTGCCAGAAGCGGGCAGTGCATTTCTGTTAATGAGGTGGCACAGCTTTTGTCTCAGGAATTCGGAACTCCCATGGCGGCAGCAGGAGGAAGAAGAATTGTAAATGGAGAATACCATACGGTTCATTTTGTGGAGGATGTAAGTTATCAGGTACTTTACGGAGTGGCAAAGCTGACCAAGGAAATGGAGAAGGTTTCCGGAGACAATTATATTTGCAGACAGGAAGAGGCAGGCCGTTTTGTAATGTGTCTTTCCGATGGAATGGGCTCCGGGGTGGAGGCATGCCGGGAAAGCGAGGAAGTGGTAGAACTTCTGGAACAATTTCTGGAATCCGGTTTTACCCAGGAGACGGCGGCGAAAATGGTGAACTCTGCTCTTGTGATGAAGGGACAGGAAGGGATTTTTTCAACAGTGGACATCTGCGCAGTGGATTTATATACGGGAATCTGTAACTTCCTGAAAGCGGGGGCTTCCGCCACTTTTATCAAAAGGGATCACTGGGTGGAGGCCATTTCTTCAGAGAGTCTGGCGGCAGGGCTGATACAGCAGGTGGATTTTGAAACATCTTCAAGGAAGCTGTATCACGGGGATTATCTGATCATGATGACAGATGGCGTCTTGGATGCGCTGCCTGCCATGCGGGAGGAGGAGACCATGAAAGAAATCATTATGGATATCCATGAAGAGACTCCCAAGGAGATGAGCCGGGGGATTCTGGAGCGGGTGCTGGGATACAGCGATTACTGCGCCAGGGATGATATGACGGTTCTTGTAGCTGGAATGTGGAAGAAATAGAATGATTATTTTTGAGTAAAAAACAGATATGGAATCATATGAGCATATGAATATGTTTGAAAGAAGTAATATTGTTACGGTTCACGAAAGAATCAGTAACGTATCAGAGGCAGAGCTAGTATGTATCAGAAAGTGAAAGCATATATGAAAGAACATGGCATGGTAGTGGATGGGGATGTGGTCCTTGCCGGAGTTTCCGGAGGAGGAGACTCCATGGCTATGCTGGAAATGTTAAAAAGATATCAGGCTGAAGCAGCTTTTTCGCTGTGTGCGGTACATGTGCATCATGGAATCCGCGGCGAGGAAGCTGACCGGGATGAAAGAGTAGTAAGAGAGACCTGCGAAAAATGGACGATTCCTTTTTTATCCTATCATTACCCGGTACCGGAGCTTGCAAAGAAATGGAAAATGGGACTGGAAGAGACAGGAAGAAAAGTCAGACAGGATGCGTTTTCCAGGGCAGAAGCTGATTATTTTGGAAAATCAGAAACGGCTGACCTCCAGGGTGGGGGAAGAGTCTCTGCCGCCAGAGAAGGAAAATTACGGATCCGTATTGCTCTGGCCCACAATGAAAATGATGTGGCGGAAACTTTGCTCCACAATCTTTGCAGAGGAACGGGGCTGAAAGGTCTGGCTTCTATTTTGCCGGTGCGAGATGAAATTATTCGGCCCATTTTGTGTTTAAATAAACAGGAAATTGTCAATTATTTAATAAAAGAACAGATTCCCTATGTAACAGACAGTACCAATCTTACAGATGATTATACAAGAAATAAGATCAGACATCAGATATTACCTATTCTGGAAGAACAGGTGAATGCTTCTGCTGTCCGCCATATGGCGGAGACGGCCAGTCTTGTTAGTCAGGCAGAGGAGTATTTGTCCCGTCAGGGAGAACGCCTTGTGAAAAAGTATGGGGAAAACAGGGAGCGGGGAATTTTCCTGTCAGAAGCATTCTGGCGAGATGAGCCTGCCATAGCTTCTTACGGAGTGCTTCAGGTTTTTGAAGAGCTGGCTGGGAAACGTAAGGATTTTACAGCTGCTCATGTAAAAAGTGTGGAGAGCCTTCTGAAGCTTCAGGTGGGACGACGGATCAATCTGCCTTATGATCTGGCGGCGCTTCGAACTTATGGAGGAATTTTACTGGGAGAAAGACAATTACTGGGAATGTCAGATAGAAATCTGAGTCCAAAAGAGTACGATCCAGTGAAAGCTGAAAAAAATCAGGAGAGGAATGCACTGCAAAAAAGTGTCCAGTTGAGTAAAAAGGAGCTGGAAACTGCTTGTGAACAGGTACTTTTTACAGATAATGTTTTTTATCTGAAAATATTTTCTAATGAAGGCCAGAAGATTGAAGAAAAAAAGTATACGAAATGGCTGGATTATGATAAAATAAAACAGGAACTGTCCATCCGGACCAGACAGCCGGGAGATTTTCTCATTGTAGATGACAAAGGGAGCAGCAAGAAGCTGAACCGTTATTTTATAGATGAGAAGATCCCATCAGAGGAAAGAGACAGCATCTTGCTTCTATGTACCGGCTCTGAGGTTTTGTGGGTGGTGGGAGGCAGAATAAATGAGAATTATAAAATAGCTCCCAGAACCAGGAGAATATTGGAAATACAATACCAAGGAGGAAAAGATAATCATGAGTGAAAAAATCAGAGTTTTACTGGATGAGGAGACTGTGGAGAAGCGTATCTGCGAAGTAGCAGCCCAGATCAGCGAAGAGTACAAGGGAAAAGAAATCCACATGATCTGCGTTCTTAAGGGCGGAGTATTTTTCATGTGTGAGCTTGCCAAGAGAATCACAGTGCCGGTAACTCTTGATTTCATGTCTGTTTCCAGTTATGGAGATGACACCAAATCAAGCGGAGTTGTAAAGATCGTCAAGGATCTGGATCAGCCTCTTGAAGATAAAGAAGTTCTTGTTGTGGAGGATATTATTGATTCCGGAAGAACCTTAAGCTATCTGCTGGATGTTCTGAAGAGACGTAATCCAAACAGCGTGAGACTTTGCACCTTGTTGGACAAACCGGACCGCAGAGTGGTAAAAGGGGTTGATGTGGATTATTGCTGCTTCAATATTCCAGATGAGTTTGTTGTGGGCTATGGTCTTGACTATGCCCAGAAATACAGAAATCTGCCATACATCGGAGTGGTAGAGTTCGAATGAAAGGAGAATTATACAAGTGAATAAGCAGTCAGGCAGAATTGGCTTGTATCTTGTCCTGATCGTAGCTTTGATCGCAGGTTACCTGTATCTGAACAATCAGGTAGCTGTCCAGAGTGATTATACTTATGGACAGCTGGAGCAGGCAGTGACAGACGGAAAGGTGACCAGTGCCACGATCCATCAGAACAGTGAGGTTCCAACAGGTTCTGTGATCGTGAATATAAGCGGCGAGGGACAGAAGCGTATTTATGTGGCAGATGTAAATGAGGCAGAGCAGCTTCTTCGAGAGAGCGGGCTTGATCCTGCTGTTGAGGATGTGCCGAAGCAGAGTGTATTTATGAACTCTGTTTTCCCGGTACTTCTTACCTGTGGTCTTATCATCTTCCTCATGCTGATGATGAACCGTCAGATGTCAGGTGGGGGTGGTGGCACCAATGCCAAGATGATGAATTTCGGCAAAAGCAGGGCGAGAATGTCCATGCCGGATGATAAGAAAGTGACTTTCCAGAACGTAGCGGGCCTGGAGGAAGAGAAAGAAGAACTGAAGGAGGTTGTAGATTTCCTGAAGGATCCCCAGAAGTATACCAAGGTGGGGGCCAGAATCCCGAAAGGAGTTATCCTTGTAGGACCTCCAGGAACTGGTAAGACGCTTCTGGCCAAGGCTGTTGCCGGGGAAGCGGGCGTTCCGTTTTTCTCCATTTCCGGTTCTGATTTTGTGGAAATGTTTGTTGGTGTAGGTGCTTCCCGTGTAAGAGATCTTTTCGAAGAGGGCAAGCGTCACGCACCTTGTATCATCTTTATTGATGAGATCGATGCTGTTGCAAGACAGCGTGGAACCGGCATGGGAGGCGGTCATGATGAAAGGGAACAGACTCTGAACCAGCTTCTTGTAGAGATGGATGGATTCGGGGTAAATGAAGGCATTATCGTAATGGCCGCTACCAACCGTGTGGATATTCTGGATCCTGCAATTCTTCGTCCGGGACGTTTTGACCGCAAGGTTGGCGTAGGTCGTCCGGATATTAAAGGAAGAGAAGAAATCCTCCATGTTCATGCCAAGGATAAACCTCTTGGCGAGGATGTAGACTTGAAACAGATCGCTCAGACTACAGCTGGATTTACAGGTGCAGATCTTGAGAACCTGATGAATGAGGCGGCTATTGCTGCAGCCAGAAAAGGTCATGTATTTATTCGCCAGAAAGATATTAAGAATGCCTTTATCAAGGTTGGCATCGGTGCAGAGAAAAAGAGCAAGGTGATCTCCGAGAAGGAGAAAAGGATCACCGCTTATCATGAGGCAGGCCATGCAATCTTGTTCCATGTGCTGCCGGATATGGAGCCTGTTTACACCATTTCCATTATCCCTACCGGAATGGGAGCAGCCGGCTATACCATGCCTCTTCCAGAGAATGACGAAATATTTAATACTAAGGGTAAAATGCTTCAGGATATTACCACACTTCTTGGAGGACGTGTGGCAGAGGAACTGATTTTCGGCGATATTACAACTGGTGCATCCAACGATATCAAGCGGGCTACCAGCGAAGCAAGAGCTATGGTGACCAAGTATGGTATGTCCGATAAGATCGGACTGATCTCCTATGGAGATGATGACGATGAGGTATTTATTGGACGGGATCTGGCGCACACCCGCGGTTACAGCGAGGATGTTGCCAAGGCAATTGATAGTGAGATTCACAGTATCATTGAGGAGTGTCATGACAATGCGAAGAAGATTATTTCTGAGCATATGGAGGTTCTTCATGGCTGTGCCAAGCTCCTTCTCGAGAAGGAAAAAGTTCATCGGGATGAATTTGAAGCACTTTTTACAATGGAAAAATCGGGTGAATCAAATGAAAGTATATAACATGCACAAAAAATAATAGTGATTTTTGTGAAGTTTGTGCACACTTTTTGGTGGACACATGGTACTATATACATCGTAAAAACCCCCCAATACATTATATAGTTTTTGCTACACCCCATAAGAAGAAATACCTTCTCCAAAAAAGACAGCTTTTACCGGCTGTCTTTTTTACGTTAAATGAATAAGGTATTTTAGAGTGTGTTTGAAATGTGGTGGGAGTTCTTTGGTGAAAACGTCGGTAAGCTGGGCGGAAATTTGGAGAATAAGCCGAATTTTAACAGTTGTGGGAAGAAATGTTTTCAGTTAAAATATAGGGTGTAATTTTTTTGAAAGAGGGATGTTATGGATCGTAATAATGCAGATTTAATGAAAAAAATGCAATATATATTGAATATGAGACCGGTTTTGAATACAGAGGCATTGTTCAGCGATGGTTCTGATTATTACCGTTGTCCGTCAAATCCCAAAGCAGGAGACAAGGTCCGTATCCGCTTCCGCACCAAGCGGAACAACGTAGATATGGTTTATTTAGTATACGATGGCAAGCGTCAACAGATGGAGCGTGTGGCCAAATCCAATGGATTTGATTATTATGAGACTTCTATTATTATGGGAGAGAAGATTGTCCGTTACCATTTTGAGATCACATACGGATGGGTGACCTGTTATTATAATTATCAGGGTGTTTCCATGAACCCGGAGGAGCGTCTGGAGTTTGAGATTTATCCGGATTATGATACACCCCAGTGGGCGAAGGGTGCTGTTATGTACCAGATTTTTGTGGATCGCTTCTGCAATGGGGATCCGACGAATGATGTGGAGGATCGTGAATATTTTTATATTGGCGATATGACTTCCAGGGTAAGAGACTGGGGAAAAGTTCCGGCAGTAATGGGGGTGCGGGAGTTTTATGGCGGTGACCTGCAGGGAATTATGGATAAACTGGATTATCTGCAGGATCTGGGAGTGGATGTTATTTATCTGAACCCGATTTTTGTTTCTCCAAGTAATCACAAGTACGATATTCAGGATTATGAGTATGTGGATCCCCATTACGGCAAGATCGTGGAGGATATGGATGATGGCCTTCTGAATGAGGGGGACCGCGAGAATGCCCATGCCCGGAAATTTATTAAGCGTGTGACCGATAAGCGGAATCTGGAGGCAAGTAATGAACTGTTTGCAAAGCTTGTGGAGGAAATCCATAAGAGAGGCATGAAAGTAATCCTGGATGGTGTGTTTAACCATTGTGGATCTTTTAACAAATGGATGGACAGAGAGCGGATCTATGAGAACCAGGAGGGATATCCAAAGGGAGCGTATATTTCTGCAGACAGTCCATATAGGTATTACTTTAATTTCTATGACGAGAACCGCTGGCCGTACAATCCTACCTATGATGGATGGTGGACTCATGATACTTTGCCGAAGCTGAATTATGAAGCCTCCAGGGATCTGTATGATAAGATTCTGGAGATTGGTAAGAAGTGGGTTTCTGCGCCTTATAATGTAGATGGATGGAGATTGGATGTGGCGGCAGATCTTGGGCACAGCAACGAATTTAACCATCAGTTCTGGAAGGATTTCCGGAAAGCTGTAAAGGAGGCAAATCCCAATGCGATCATTCTGGCAGAGCATTACGGAAATCCGGAGAGCTGGCTGCAAGGGGATGAGTGGGATACGGTTATGAACTACGATGCCTTTATGGAACCTCTGACCTGGTTCCTGACGGGCATGGAGAAGCACAGTGATGAGTGCAGGGATGACCTTTATGGAAACAGTGATGCCTTTATTGGGGCTATGAAGACTCATATGAGGGCACTTCATATGTCTGCACTTTATACGTCCATGAATGAGCTGTCCAATCATGATCATTCCAGATTTCTCACCAGAACAAACCGCCGTGTGGGAAGGATTTCCTATGCCGGTGCGGAAGCTGCTTCCCAGAACATCAATCCTGCAGTGATGCGTGAAGGTGTTGTGGTGCAGATGACCTGGCCGGGAGCACCAACTGTTTATTATGGTGATGAGGCAGGTGTCTGTGGCTTTACAGATCCGGATAACAGAAGAACTTATCCATGGGGACATGAGGATCAGATGATGATTGCGTTCCACAGAGATATGATTAAGATCCATAAGGAATATGATTTCTTAAGTAATGGTTCCCTTGTGTTCCTCTGGAATGATTATCAGGGACTTTGCTTCGGAAGATTTTCCCATGATGAAAGAATGATCGTGATTCTGAATAACCGGAATGAGGATCGGGAGGTTGAGATTGAGGTCTGGAAGACGGGAATCAGCAGACTGAAGGATTCTGTGTTGAAGCGGATCATGCTGTCTTACCGTGATGGATATACTACGGAGGAATATGAATATACAGCCAAGGCAGGTGTGATCAGGGTGCCGATGCCAGCGTTTGGGGCGATGGTGTTGTATCATAAGTGTGAGAATCCGACTATATTTGTGGAAGATTAAGGGACGCCGCGAGGAGGGACCTATGGGCTGACGGCCAGAGCTGCGGTTCCGGGATTTTCCATATACGCTTATTTGCAGGAGGTGGAGCAAACTCGGCCACATGGTGGCCTCAGACAGTGCTCCACCTCCTGCGCGTATATGGAAAATCCCTGGAATCCTCGCAATGGCCGCCAGTCCATAGGCCCCTCCTCGCGGCTGAGTATTCAAGGCGAAAAAAGAACGTTTGGTATCAGGGCGCTGCGCTGCTGATACAGAGAAGAGGGATAAAAAACTCCCAGACAAAAATACCTGGGAGTTTAGAATATAGTGGATGGAGAAGGATTCGAACCGCTTTGGCATATGACAGAAAAACTCCAGAGCGAATATGCTCTGGAGTAGTAGTGGATGGAGAAGGATTCGAACCGCTTTGGCGTATGACAGAAAAATTCCAGAGCGAATATGCTCTGGAGTAGTAGTGGATGGAGAAGGATTCGAACCTTCGAAGGCATCGCCAGCAGATTTACAGTCTGTCCCCTTTGGCCACTCGGGAATCCATCCGTGAATGAATTTATTATATACAAAGAAGAAAGTTTTTGCAAGATATTTTTTCAGCTTTTTTGATGTTTTGCGCGCCAGAGCGTGTTTGAAAAAGCATTCCCGCAATCTGCCCGCCCCACTTTGCAGTATATTTTGCCTGAATTCAGTTGCCGTAGCCCGCTACGGCGCCTTCATCCGGACAAAATCTTCCACAAATTGTGACGCACATCTTGCAGAAAGCTTTTTTCAAATACGCTCCAGGTGAATGAAAAAAGAATCAATAACTCATTTTTTTTGCAAAGAGGTAGACGAATGGGGAAAAATCTGCTAAACTACAGACAATGGAAATAGTTAAGGTGTTTCCAAAGATAGGAGGAATTTTATCATGTATGAGTTAGTTAATGCAACAGAAATGCTGAAAAAAGCAAAAGCTGGACATTATGCAGTAGGTCAGTTCAATATCAACAACCTTGAGTGGACAAAGGCTATCCTGCTTACAGCACAGGAACTGAACTCCCCGGTTATTCTGGGCGTTTCCGAAGGCGCTGGTAAGTACATGGCTGGTTATAAGACCGTTGTTGGAATGGTTAAAGGTATGATGGAAGAGCAGAAGATCACTGTTCCGGTTGCACTTCACCTGGATCACGGTTCATATGAAGGATGCCTGAAATGTGTTGAGGCTGGATTCTCATCCATCATGTTCGACGGTTCTCATTACCCGATCGAAGAGAACGTTGCTAAGACTAAAGAACTGGTTAAGATCACAAGAGAGCATGGAATGTCCTTAGAGGCAGAGGTTGGCTCCATCGGTGGTGAGGAAGATGGCGTTATCGGTATGGGCGAGTGCGCAGATCCTAAGGAATGCAAGATGATCGCTGATCTTGGTATCGATTTCCTGGCAGCAGGTATTGGTAACATTCATGGTAAATATCCAGCTAACTGGAAGGGCTTAAGCTTTGAGACTCTGGATGCAATCCAGCAGCTTACAGGTGATATGCCGTTAGTACTTCACGGTGGTACAGGTATTCCTACAGACATGATCAAGAAAGCTATCGACCTTGGAGTTTCCAAGATCAATGTTAACACAGAGTGCCAGCTTTCTTTTGCAGAAGCTACACGTAAATACATCGAGGAAGGCAAAGATCAGCAGGGTAAAGGATATGACCCACGTAAGCTTCTTGCACCTGGCTTCGATGCAATCAAGGCTACTGTTAAAGAGAAAATGGAAATCTTCGGATCCGTTGGAAAAGCTTGAATATGATTTTTCTCCGCACATGCGGAAAGAGAAAGGGGACTGCGCAAGCAGTCCTCTTTTGCATATATGAGATGTTTCACAGACTGCTTTTTCCAATAGGTTCTGGCTTGTGACCCGAATTATTATTCAAAGTCTGGATCTGATAAAAATTGTAATGTTTTGTACAAGTTGCGACAAAATGTCCATATTCAAATATCACTCTCTAAAAAAATGAACATGTTTCTTGATTTTTTATCATGGTTTTTTAACAGAAAAATCAGTATTATATAAACATCTTAAGAAACGGTTCTCAAAGAAAAGGAGAGTAAAATTATGAAGATGAGAAAAATCGCAGCAATGGGACTTAGCGCAGTTATGGCAGCTTCTATGGTACCGGCATTACCGGTTATGGCTGATGATGCAGCTGGAAAGGTTTACTACTTAAACTTCAAACCAGAGCAGGATGAAGCATGGCAGAACCTGGCAGCAAAATATACAGAAGAGACAGGCGTTCCGGTAACAGTTGTTACAGCAGCTTCCGGACAGTATGAGACCACACTTCAGTCTGAGATGGCTAAGAGCGATGCTCCTACACTTTTCCAGGTAAATGGACCAGTAGGACTTAAGAACTGGAAGGATTATTGCTATGATCTGTCCGGATCTGATATCTATTCACAGCTTACATCTGATGCTTACACTGTAAAAGACGGTGATGCAGTTGATGGTATCGCATACGTAATCGAGTCCTATGGACTGATCGTAAACAAAACCTTACTGGAAAAAGCTGGTTACACAGTAGATGACATCAAGAGCTTTGATGATCTGAAGAAGGTTGCTGATGACATCCAGGCAAGAAAAGATGAGCTTGGAGTGAAAGGTGCTTTCACAAGCGCTGGTATGGACGGATCCTCTGACTGG
Source organism: Ruminococcus sp. AM42-11 (assembly GCF_003480145.1). Lineage (NCBI taxonomy): Bacteria > Bacillati > Bacillota > Clostridia > Eubacteriales > Oscillospiraceae > Ruminococcus > Ruminococcus sp. AM42-11. Next base: position 30,640 of record NZ_QUIO01000023.1, read on the forward strand.
AGATTCAAAACACACCTTGCAAACCTTCCAATCTACTATGAGTATCAGGCAGATGGCATCGATGATACAGATGCAATCAAGGGAACATACCTTGATAACTATAAGAACGTATTTGATCTTTATATTACAGATTCTACCTGCGATGGAGCAGAGCTTTCTGCTAAGACAGCAGATGACTCCCGTAACGAGTTCATCAACGGAGATGCAGTATTCTATCAGAATGGTTCCTGGGAATATGGCGAACTGTCCAAGACATACAGTGATGACGAGTTGGCTATGATCCCGATTTACTTCGGTGTTGATGATGAGAATGAAGGCCTTGCAACCGGTACAGAGAACTTCTGGTGTGTAAACAAAGAAGCTTCCGAGGAAGATATCCAGGCAACACTTGATTTCATGAACTGGTGTGTAACTTCTGAGGATGGAACAAAGGCTATGTCAGAAGATATGGGCTTCACAATTCCTTTCAAAACAGCACAGGAATCCACAAACGTATTTGTAAAACAGGATGCAGAGTATACAGCAGCTGGTCTTACACCTGTATCATGGAACTTCACAACAATGCCATCTGAAGAGTGGAAGAACGGTCTTGGTACAGCACTTACATTATATGCAGCAGGAAGCGGTTCCTGGGATGATGTAGTTTCCGCATTCGTTGACAATTGGGCAACTGAGAAAGCTCTTTCCGAATAATCGTAACAGGTAATAAATTTCTTTCCAACAACATATAATATGTCCGGAAGAAATTCAGGACATAATATAGAATGGTGAACAGGGTGGGGAGGCGAAATACAGCCTCCCCATTTTAATGGGAAAATGATGTAATGTTTTGGGGTGGCGGATAACCTTCCGCAAAGGTGTCATAACAGGAAAAGGAGGAGTGAAAAATGGTAGGAAAATCTCTGAAAAAATGGTGGCCGGTATTTGTTCTGCCAACATTGGCTGCATTTATTATCGGTTTCTTATGGCCGTTTATCTGGGGTATTTATCTTTCATTTTGTAAATTTTCAACTGTAAAAGATGTAGTCTGGGTTGGACTTTCCAACTACCAGAAAATTTTTATCGGCGGTGACTTCAGTCATGCATTCTGGCTGACCGTTGTATTCGCATTTGTTTCCAGTATTCTGATCAATGTGCTGGCATTTTCCATTGCACTGGCTTTGACAAAAGGATTCAAAGGAACAAACGTGTTCCGTACTGTATTCTTCATGCCGAACCTGATCGGTGGTATTGTACTTGGTTATATCTGGCAGACACTGTTAAACGGTCTGCTTTCCATGTGGGGACAGCCTCTTCTGAAGTTGTCTGCAACAAATGGTTTTATTGGAATGATCATTCTGTTGTTATGGCAGCAGATTGGATATATGATGATCATTTATGTGGCTGGTCTTAATAACGTATCTCCGGATCTGATTGAGGCCGCACAGATTGATGGCGCAACCGCAACACAGATCCTGTTTAAAATCAAGATTCCGATGATCATGCCATCTGTTACAATTTGTACATTCCTTACTCTTACAAACGGATTCAAGATGTTCGACCAGAACCTTTCCCTTACAGGCGGAGATCCTGGAAAACAGTCACAGTTACTGGCACTGAACATTTACGATACATTCTACGGACGAAGTGGTCCTGCATGGAAGGGTATCGGTCAGGCAAAAGCAGTTGTATTCTTTGTACTGGTTGTTGCGATCGCATTGATCCAGCTTCGTGCAACATCATCTAAGGAGGTGCAGGCATAATGGCAGATAAGAAAAAAAGTATTATCCCAACTATAATTCTTTCTATAATTTCAATTATCTGGATCTACCCGATTGTTATGATCCTGTTTAATTCCTTAAAAGTGGAGTCCGCAATTACTACATCTGGTGTTTTCCAGTTTCCTACATCTGAGACCTGGAACGGAATCCAGAACTTTATAGCCAGCGTCACACAGATGGATTTCCTGAAATCCTTCTGGTACAGCCTTGTGATCTCAGTTATGTCTGTTGTTTTGATTCTGCTTTGCTGTTCCATGTGCGCATGGTACATTGTACGTGTAAACGGCTTGCTTTCCAAGGTTCTGTATTACCTTTGCGTATTCAGTATGGTTGTTCCTTTCCAGATGGTTATGTTTACCCTGGCAAAAACAGCAGATACTTTGAAACTGAATAATCCATACACCATTTGCATTGTTTACCTTGGATTTGGTGCCGGACTTGCAGTATTTATGTTTACCGGTTTTGTAAAAGGAAGCCCGCTGGAAATTGAGGAAGCTGCCATGATTGATGGATGCAGTCCTCTGCAGGTTTTCTTTAAGATCTTGATTCCGATTTTGAAACCAACCATTATCTCTACTGCAATTCTGGAGCTGATGTGGGTATGGAACGATTACCTTCTTCCAACACTGGTTCTGGATATTAAGAAGTATAAAACAATTCCAATGGCAATCCAGTATTTCCGTGGAAGTTATGGTCATGTGCAGATGGGACCGATGATGGCAAGTATTATGATCGACATTATCCCGATTATTGTTGTATATCTGGTTTGCCAGAAATATATTATCGAGGGAGTTGTTGCAGGTGCAGTTAAGGGTTGATTTCTTTGGGTAAAAGAACGGTTTTTACCTGAGAAATTTGGAGATTATTCCCTTTTCAATATGATACCAGAATGTTAAAATAAAGATAGTTCTTTGCAGAGATGCGAGGGGCTATCTTTATCTTTATATAAGATTTCATGTGCGCCAGACAGAAAAAAAGAGGCAGAAGCAACAGGCGATATGAAATTTCTGGCTTTTCTGACAGGCGGACATAAATGACAGTTGGAAGAGTTGTCCCGGTGTTAAATATAATAAAAGATCGGAGTACCAATATGTACAGAGTTTTGATAACAGACGATGAGAAAATTGAGCGGGAGGGAATTAAATTCCTTCTGGCACAGGAAGAGGGAGAATACGAGATCCATGAGGCTGCCAATGGCAGGCAGGCACTGAATGTATTGCGAAGTGAAGAGATTGATTTTCTTTTAACAGACATAAAAATGCCTCATATGGACGGTCTGGAGCTGGCTAGCAAGGTCAGAGAAGAGTATCCCAATCTTCCAATTGTAATTTTTAGTGGATACAGTGATTTCGCTTTTGCCCAGGAAGCTATGCGTTACGGAGTGAAGGATTACGTGCTGAAGCCGGTTGATCCGGATACCTTTCATACAACTATCGGGAAAGTAAAAGCAGAGCTTCAAAGTATCCGGTCCAAGAAGCAGAAGGAAGAGAAAGGGAAGAATTTTCTTCTTCAGTATTTTCTTCAGACTTACCTGTATTCCGGAAATGAAGAAGTGTTGAAAAAAGCTGGGGAGATTTTAGATGAATCTAACTGGGAGCAGTGGCACTGTGCGATTCTTATCGAATCAGATAAGGCATTTTTTGATAATGTTCCAGATAATATTGATGAGGAACTGATGCAGGGATTGCACCGGAATTTCTTTTACCTGAATCTGAATACCAGACAGTCTGTGCTGTTTTTTTCTGATGTGTACTGCGATTATCAGCTGGTTGCCAAGCATTTATATGACATTTTGAAGCAGAATTACTCTGCAAGTTTTCACCTTGCAGTGAGCAGCCGGTTTGAAGGGCATGAGGCGCTGCCTGAAATTATGTCCCAGTTGGAGCAGACCATGGAGGAGAAATTTTATCATCCAGATGTGCATGTGTTTAATAATGAGGCCTCTGACAGCCAGCCGGTGAATGCGGAGACACAGGATTCCCGTCTGATGGAGAAGATTTCCGAAGACATTTCCCGCAAAGATGTGGAGCAGCTGAAGAAGCATTTTGAGTGTCTGGTGAAGAAATATGAGAATGATACCCGTTTCTCTGCCATGTATGTGAAATTTGTTTTTTCCAATGTGATCCAGGAGCTTTTTCAGGAAAATCAATTCTCTGAGGAGCGGAAGCTGGATCATGAGGTAGAGCGGCTGTACAGTTGTACCAATCTGAAGCAGATCCTTGCAATCACCCAGGAGAATATTAAGGAGTACGAGGAGTTTCTGGAGCGTTCCATGAGTGATTCCAGAGATGAAGTTGCTTCTGTGAAGAATTATATTTACCAGCACTATGCGGAGGATTTAAGTCTTGAGACATTGGCGGAGAAGGTGTATTTGTCTTCTGGCTATCTCAGCTTTATTTTTAAAAAAGAGACTGGTATGAACCTGAACCGCTTTATACGTGTGGTTCGGATGGAAAAGGCGAAGGAGCTTTTGTGTAATTCTAATATGAAGGTGGCACAGGTCAGTGAACAGGTAGGAATCCCCAATGTTTCTTATTTCTGCAGAAGTTTCAGGGAATATTATGGAAGCAGCCCGGAGTCCTATCGGAAAGGAACCGGTGAAGAGGATGAAAATACCGGCAGTCATAAAGAATAAATTTGAGAATATGAAATATCGTCATAAGCTGACTATTCTTCTTGTGACAGCCAGCCTGGTTCCCATGATCCTGCTTGTATTGTATAGTCATGACCGCATGAGCAGTCTGCTCCGGGAAAAAGAAATGGAGGATATGTCTTCCATTCTGGAACAGACCGGAGAGGGAATCGACAGCCAGATAGAAGTTTTTTCCAGTCTTCTGAATTATCTCACTTATTCCCCGGATATTGAGGATCTGATCACTGAGAAAAATATGGATAATTATCAAGCGTATATAAAATATACAGAAGTAGCAGATCCTCTTTTGTCTGTACCAAAGTCTTATCATGATGCCATTATACAGATCCAGTTGTTTGCAGAAAGCATTAAAGTGCGCCATGAGTATACACTTGTGCCTTTGTCAGAGGTGGATAAGGAGTGGTGGTATGACAAACTGGAAGAGGATGTGTCTGTGCAGTGGGTGGTGGACAGCCAGATACCGGAGATTGCAGCTGTAAGGCGGATTTATACTGGCAGAGAGCAGACAGCAGTTCTTTGCGTTACACTGGATTATAATAAGATTTTTCAGCCCTTTGAAAAGATTATTTCTGCAGAATCCGGGGGCATGATCCTGGATAAAGGGGGAAATGTTCTGTTTCAGAAGGAAATGCTGGGTGAAAAGGAAGAAAAGGATTCGGGAGAGGCTGTCTCCAGGGAGTTTCTGGAGTCCGGGCAGGGAGATTATGCTTTTGTAAACCGGAAGAACGCGGCTTGCGGATGGATTTTTTATCTGTATAAGCTGCAATCAGCAGTGGACAGCTCTGTGTCAGGAATCCTGGTCAGCGAGATTCCCCTGATTGCGGCCTGTGTAGCCATAATTCTGGTGTTGGGACTTTCTTTTTCCAGACTTTTTACCAGAAAGATCGAGGAGCTTACCGATAACATGAACCGGGTAAACCAGGGGAGCCGTGAGGTTACGGTGGACAGCAATGCTGGAGATGAAATTGGCCTTCTGGTGCGCAGCTTCCGAAGCATGATGGACGAGATCAATCGTCTGATCCATGAGGTTTATGAGAATAAGATTGCGTTGAAAGAGTTTGAACTGAAGGCACTGACTGCCCAGATCAACCCTCATTTTTTGTATAACTCCCTGTCTGTTATCAACTGGATGGCTATTCGAAGCAATCAGAGGGAAATCAGTAAGGTTACTTTGTCCTTATCTATGTTCTACCGGACTGCTTTGAGTAAGGGGCAGGATATGGTAACTGTGGATAACTGTATTCAGAATATTAAGGCGTATCTGGATATCCAGCTGGTGATGCATGACAATGATTTTCAGGTGATCTGGGACATTGACCCGGAGGTGAAAGGAGATATTGTGCCTAAATTGCTGCTGCAGCCTGTTGTGGAGAATGCATTGGAGCATGGGCTGGACATGAAAGAAGAAGGAGAGAAGATTCTGAAACTGTTTTTTGTAAAGGACGGTGAGGATGTGCTTCTTGCTGTGGAGGATAATGGACCAGGAATGGAACAGGAAGAGGCAGATAAGCTGGTAACTTACAAGGCTTCCGGATATGGTCTTAAAAATGTCAATGACAGAATGCAGCTTCTTTATGGGATGGAGTACGGAATCAAGGTGTTTAGCCAGATTGATCAAGGCACCAGGGTAGAAATGAGAATTCCAAGAGAAAAAGCGGATGAGGAGGCTGTGGCAGCCGGAGAGTTTTCTACGAAAAAGTTTTTGCAGGAACCGGAAGAAGACACAGAGGACACAACAGGAAAGAAAGGTGGAAAAAGTGAAGAAAAAAAATAGAATTCTGGTATTGGGACTGACTTTTTCCATGTTGATTTCGTCTGGTTCATTGACAGGCTGTGATAGCGCAGCTGGAAATATGGGAAAAGAGACAACGGGTGTGGAATACGAAGAAGCAGATTATGAGCTTTCTGAGGAATCATGCAGTGATTCCGGAATTGATGCAGCTGACCCAGGCACTGTAGACAACGAGACGGAAAAGACAGCAGAAAACAGAACGGATGCAGAGAAAAGTACAGAAACAGAAGAATCCCAGACAGATAATTCTACAGATAGCGGATTGTGGAAAAAAGCTTCCACAACTCCGTATGGAAAGTACCCGGAGCTTGTGACTTATACTTTAGGACAGATGAGCGGTGCCAATAATTCCAATCTTCCAGCAGGAAATACCTACGAAGACAGCGCTTATACCAGATATCTGAAAGAGATTCTGAACGTGCAGAATGAAAATGCCTATATGGAGCGGGAGGATCGCTACGACGAGTATGTGAATGTGCTGGTAAATGATCACACTTTGCCGGATGTACTGGTGGTTTCAGACAGGGAGACTTTAAATGTTCTTGTGGAAAATGACATGGTGGAGGATCTGACTGAGGTTTATGCAAACTGTACCTCCCCGAGAATCAAGGCCATGTATAACAGCTATGGTCCCCAGCTTCTCGGTGCAGGAACCTTTGATGGTAAGCTGATGGCGCTTCCGGAAGCAGTAATCGACCACGGTCCCTGTCTTTTGTGGATGAGAAAGGACTGGATGGATCAGCTGGGTCTTGCAGAGCCAGAGACTCTGGAAGAGGCTATGGATATTATCCAGGTTTTTCAGGAAAACAGGATGGGAGCAGAGGAAGGGGAAGATCCTGTGGGACTTGTGTGTGATACAAATTTTGTGTCTACTACCAGTCAGAATTATTCGGTGGAACCTGTTTTTGAAAAATTTTATTCTTATCCAAGAAGATGGATCAAGGACAAAGACGGGGAAATTGTCTATGGTTCTTTGACAGAGGAGACCAGATCTGCCGTTGCTTATTTGCGTGAGCTATATGAAAGAGGAATACTGGATCAGAACTTTGCCCTGCGTGCTCAGAATAATCTCCGTGATCTGGTAGTGGAAGGTAAATGCGGTGCGTTTTTTGGACTTTGGTGGGCACCGAATAATCCGCTTATGGATGTGGCTGAGAATGATCCGGAAGCAGACTGGGAGCCTTATTACCTTACTGCTGAATACCAGGAAAAAGATAACGTTTATGCTTCTTTTCGGGACAACAAATATGTGGTTGTGAGAAAGGGTTACGAACATCCGGAAATTGTAATGAAAATTATCAGTGTTCTGTTTGATTACAGCCGGTTCGAAGATGAGGAAAATGCGGATGAGATCAACAGCTATTTTGCTTTGAATGTGGACCCTACAGCCAGACCGCTGGTTATTAATGTGGATTATAATGAGGCAATTTATAATGTTACGAAGGATATCAGGAGAGTAATGTCCGGCAAGCAGAAGGCAAGTAATTTAAGCGCACTGGAGAAGTCTTACTATGATGCCTGTATGAAGTATTTGAGCGGGAAAAATGTAACTGTAGAGGACTGGGCTGCGTACAAGTCCAGAATTTCAGCAGTGGGCGTGCTGGTTGACGGCCATTATAGTTCGGTGCGCAGAACATATCTGGTTGATTCGGATGGAGAGATTCCCAACATGCTTGCTTCCCTGGAGAAAAATGCCTTTATTCAGATGATCATGGGAGAGCAGCCCATGGATTACTTTGATACCTTTGTGGAAGAGTGGTATGACCAGGGGGGAAGGGAACTGACCGAGAAGATCAGAGAGGAGAATTCGTAATTTATGCGAGAAGAATTATTTAAGAATTGTACCTTATGCCCCCGGAAGTGTAATGTGAATCGTCTGGAGGGCAAAAGAGGATATTGTGGCATGGACAGTACTATAAGGGCTGCCCGTGCCGCTCTTCATATGTGGGAGGAACCTTGTATTTCAGGAAAAAAAGGATCAGGGGCTGTTTTTTTCTCTGGCTGCGGCTTGCAGTGCTGTTTCTGCCAGAACCGGGATATTGCCATTGGGGATTCCGGAAAAGAAATTTCAGTGGAGCGGCTTGCTGAAATTTTTCTGGAATTGCAGGAAAAAGGGGCGGCAAATCTGAATCTGGTCACTGGGGCGCATTATGTGCCGCATATTATTTCGGCGTTGGAGCTGGCCAGAGGAAAGGAAATGAATCTTCCAGTCGTGTACAATTCCAGTGGGTATGAGAGCGTGGAAACTATCCGGAGACTGGATGGTTATGTGGATGTATATCTGCCAGATATGAAATATATGGAGCCTGAATTGGCTGCTGCTTTTTCCAACGCAAGGGATTATCCGCAGGCGGCGCAGAGTGCAATTGCCGAAATGATGCGTCAGACCGGTCCCTGTCAGTTTGCGGAGGATGGATATATAAAACGCGGGACAATTGTTCGTCATCTGATTTTGCCAGGGCATACCAAAAATTCTATTGCAGTATTGAAATATCTGTACCGGACTTATGGGGAGGATATTTTTATCAGCGTAATGAACCAATATACGCCTGTCTGGAAGAATGAGAAATTTCCGGAACTGAATCGGAAAGTGACCAGACGAGAGTATGAAAAGGTGTTGGACGCTGCCATTGAGCTTGGAATCGAAAATGGCTATTTTCAGGAAGGGGAGACTGCGGAGGAAAGTTTTATACCGGCGTTTGATTATGAAGGGGTATGAAAGAAAAAGTATTATGCACGAATCCGATGATATAGTTCCAGAGGATATTTGTGGTGACTTTGAAGTTGAGTAAACGAACAATTGGTATGGGGAGAAAAAGCCTGCTGACTACTGTTTTGAAGCTGCCCAGCAATTGCCGGGCAGTATTAGAGCGTGTTTAAAAAAGGTTTTCTGTGAGATGTGTATTGCTGTTACGGTTATCTTTATGACCAGCAGCATATGCTATTTTGCTTCAGGTGCACAGCTTGCAGAGCAGGGATTGTCAAAGCCTGGATTGAAAGCGTAGAAGTTTTTAGCATCCAACTGTTCCTGGATGGAGCGAAGTGCTTCACCAAATCGCTGGAAATGTACCACTTCCCTTGCACGCAGGAAACGGATAGGATCAGCAACTTCCGGGATATTTCGTACTACACGGAGAATATTGTCATAAGTGGAGCGTGCTTTCTGTTCTGCTGCAAGGTCTTCAAATAGATCCGTGATTGGATCACCTTTACTCTGGAATTCGCAGGCATTAAATGGAACACCCCCTGCTGCCTGTGGCCACACGCCAACTGTGTGGTCAATATAATATGGTCCCAGCCCGGAATTCTCAATTTCTTCCATAGTGAGGTCACGGGTAAGCTGGTGAACCATGGTGGAAACCATCTCCAGATGAGCCAGTTCTTCAGTACCGATATCATTAAGCACAGCTGCAGAGGTTCGGTTCGGCATGGTAAAGCGCTGGGAGAGATAGCGCATAGAAGCACCGATTTCTCCATCCGGGCCACCGGAGTCCGATACCCTATAATAGATAAAATTCACTTGTTTTTTGGAAAAAAGTTAAATCTGAATTAAGAAATAGTACAATCGTAACCTGTGAAAAATTGATATGTCTTAGATGATAATATCAAAATACACCATTTCAGCCTCTTTGTCAAATACAATCTGATCGACTATAGTTCGAATAAAGTTCCCTTTTGTACTACTTTCGGCAGCAGGATCCAGGAGAACATCATACACACTTCGAATCTGCGAAAGGACATTATCCCTGGATGGATCTTCTGGTTTTTGTGCTTCCAGTTCCTTGATATTCTCTAAAAGAGATTCCCTTTGTTTCTGCAGTCTTATCTTGTTTTCTTTGTATTCTTCCAAAGTATCAATCTCATTTTCATAGGCAAGTTTAATTCGCAGCTCCCTGGTTGAAAGTCTGGCCAGTTCCTGCTTCAGCTGTTCCAGTTCCTCATTTTGCACCGGCGCAGTTGTTTTGGGGACATACTGAAAATCCGCGCCATCCAGAAGCTGCTTCAGGTAATCGATGACAAGCTGCTCCATTTTCTTAACTGAGATGGCCACGGAGGTTTTGTGATAACCCTTTGCGTATTTCCAACACTGAAAGTAAGGACAGGCTCCGGATCCGGTATAGGAGAGGGTGGCGCCACAGATGGAGCATTTGATCAGACCGGAAAGCCAGTGCTTACAGGTGGAGGCATTCCGGTGTTTTGCTGGTCTTCGTCTGGCATCCATAAGCTTGATGCGCTTGTCAAGCTGCTCTGTGGTATAACGTGCTTCATGGGTTCCCTCAAAAGTCTGTCCATTCCAGTTTACAATGCCGGCATAAAAGGGATTGCGCAGGATATAGTCAATATTGCGCCGCTCAAACAGATTTCCCCGCTTGGTCCGGTAGCCCAGATCATTACATTTTCTGGCAATGGCAGTGGTGTCCTGGCAGTAATCATCATACTGGGACATGATGTAAGAGACAATTTTGAATTCCTTTTCATTGATCTTATATGGCTTTCCGTCCCCGACTGCATCATACCCAAGGGGAGGAGAAATCTGGTACCCCTGTTTTAATGCCTTTTCGCCCATGCCGCGGAGCACTTCACCAGACAGGCGGATAGAGTAGTATTCATCCATCCATTCAATAATACGCTCAATCAGACTGCCGAAAGGTCCATCTATAACCGGCTCAGACACGCTGATCACGTCCACACGGTCCTTTTTCAGCATACTCTTATAAACGATGGATTCCTCCTGGTTGCGGGCAAATCGGCTGAATTTCCACACCAGGATCACATCATAGGGATGTTCCGGAGATTTGGCCTGTGCAATCATTCGCTGGAATTCTTTTCGCTTCTTCACATTACGCCCAGAGACACTCTCCACAAAGACTGCGTCCTTCTGGACAACGATCCCATTACTCTTGGCATAGTCCAGGAGCAGACGCTTCTGCGCGTCCGGAGACAGCTCATCCTGCTCATGGGTGCTGACACGGATATACAGTGCTCCCATGCGCAGATCATTAGATTTTTGTTCGGTCATGGTATCACCTCGATTATAATTATGTAAAAATAAGTACAAAAATAACAGCCAGTGCGAACAAAGGTTCCGCTTGCATGGCTGCCCCGAAGATGATACAATATTTTTGCTGAAAAATTGTGTGCATCTTCGGATGTGCTCGCCGCTCTGGTGCTGGTAACACCGGGGCGGTTTTTATTTGCTCTATTTTATCTTAACTTTTTTAACTGAACTATACGGTCCATAGATTTTGTTTCCATTTACAGTCTTATATGCTCTTATTTTGAAATAGTAGGTCTTTTTGCTTTTCAGCTTGCTGATCGTTTTTGAGGTACCAGACGTAGTAGTATATTTAGCGTTTTTAAATGATTTGCTGGTTGAATAACAAATCTGAACACCGCTTTGACCTGTTACCTTTTTGTATTTTAATACTGCTGATTTAGTCTTTTTTGACTGAAGAGATTTAATAGTTTGCTTCTTAGGAGAAATATTGAAATAAACCTCTTTTGTTCCAACGTACTTTCCAATACCTGTAATTGTACATTTGGCAATGCCAGGTTTTTTGTTGGCACTGTATTGTACAGTATAGTCTACAGAATTCTTTAATGTATTGCCATTGTATGCAACAACCAGTGCTGGCTTTTTAAGCTTTTTATTATAAACTTGCGTTTTTATATTACCAACTGAAGCATTAGAAATTGAAATGCGGGTTGGAATTGGCGTAGCGGTCGGAACTGGTGTAGCAACAGGAGATACTGTAATATTATAAGTAAGGGTACAGTTTCCGATTTCACAAAGAATTTTTGCAACACCTTGAGCATTTGCCGTAATATTTCCTTTTGAATCCACACGTACAATATTAGGATTAATGCTAGTCCATTTTTCTGTTAAAGAAATATCACTTAATGAAGTACGAAGTGAATATGCAAGGGTATCAGTGTCACCAACTGTCATGGATCGATTTGCAGTATAACTAGGTGTTTCTCCAATGACAGTACAAGTTGCGCGGTAAACACCATCAGAAGTACTGCAGGTTACTGTTGTTACATGCCATGGAAATGAAACACTGACTAAACCGGAAGAACTTACTGTAGCATATGGGTTATCTGTTGTCCAGGTAAGTGATTCACCGGAAGGAACATTTATTGGTTCTAACCGGAAAGACTCACCATAAGGAACAAACACAGTATCATATTTTAATTTAAAACCTATGTCTGCGATTACAGTAACGGTTGCGGTGCTAAGTACATTGCCAGTATCGCCATTAACAGCAGAGACTGTTACATTACCAACAGAACCACCTCTAAACGTTGCAGAATATGATGTTCTGGAATAACTACCAATAGAAACGGATGAAGTTCCGGTACTTATTAATGATAACTTAGAACTATCACTGACATTCCATTGAACTGACTGGTTTGGGGAACTGCTAAATGATAGCGTGATTTCTTTTCCGGAAACAACTTTGAAAGCAGAAGCTTGAACCGGAATGCTAAGTAAGAATAACATGCAGAATGTTACAATTACTGTTGTAAGACTTTTTCTTAAGGTCTTTTTCATAGCGCTACCTCCTTAAAATGAAAATGTATAAATCATGGTTTCGTGCAAATAATAACAGTATGAAAATATTACTTACACAAATCATGTACGAGAAAAATGTATCTGTACGGCAGCTGTCGAACATGACCGGGATTCCGAAGTCTACGATCAATAATATTATGATCGAGAAGTATTCACCAACCCTGGACAACTTAGAAAGGATTGCCAAGGCTCTGAAAGTCGGGATGGTAGATCTGTTTGATTCACCGTACAAATAAGTGTCCAGTACACTGGACGATTGTGTTGCCAAGTAAAATTAATCCCTCTGTTTATCGTATAATAAATATAAAAGATAATGCTAAACGAACAAATGTTTGTGAAATATATTGCGCTTCAAATATAAATGGTGTATATTAAAAACAAACAAACGTTCGACAAAACGAGAACGGAGGGGCTATACATATGAGGAAAGTGGAAGAAACAAAGCAGTATATCAATGAAATGCTGGCAAAGCTGGATGAATCAGATGAAATATTTTTAAAACAATTATGTGTGATCATCCGAAAACACTTAGACCGTAAACATCTCGGAGAGAAGAGGGGGCGTTAGCCCTCTTTCTTTTTGCTTAAATTTTCCACTAACTTCTTACCGGCTTCCTGGAGTACCTTCTGACTGGCCGGAGAAAGCTCATTATATGTCTGAACAATCTCAAGGATAATTCCGAAAAATGGATTATCTCGCCCGTCTTCCAGTAGATTGCTGACCAGCGAGGCAACCTCTTCTTCCTCAGAAAGCTTCTGGGACATATCACCGTCACCAGTTCGCAACCATTCCTCATCTACACTAAATTCACGGCAAATAGATTTCAGCATTTGTTCGGTTAAGTTTCTTTTTCCATTTACCACATAAGAAATGGCAGTTTTGGTAACGCCTAAACGCTCTCCGAACTGATCCATGGTCAATTGGGCTTTTTTGCGAACCTCATTGACTCGTTCACCTTGTGTCACGTTTTCACCTCCGTTCATTTTTATAATCAAAGAATAGCACCGAAAGCATAGATTGTCAATATAAAAAGTCAACAGAGGTAACAAAAAATAGTTGACAAAAGGAGCAAAGGTAACTATAATGATAACAAAGGTAACAGAAAGCGAGGTGAGAATATGACACTAATTGTAATTGCTCTGGTTTTGAATCTTAATATTGGGGCATGCATTTTGTTTGCTGAATCACACAGAACAGCAGGCCTTATATTAAAGGCACTGGGAGATGGCATTTCTTTAATATGCATTTGTACTCAAGCAATATGGAAGCTGTCATGTCATTAAATACTTGATCAAAACGCTCAGAGCATTCAACAAGCGGATAGTCTTTATTGTTACTTTCTGCTTCCAAAAGATCAAGATATGCGGCATAAAAATCACTATATTTGGATTGAGATATCGGTTCCATAAGATGAATATTTTGCGTAAACAAATCAAAGAAATTGTTTCTTGCTTCTATGTCCATTTCGCTTAGTCGTGTTTTGGATAAAAAACCTGCACAATATCTTTGATAAAACGGGATATAGAAATGTTCAAGCTGCTCTTTCCTAACTTTCTGCTTGTCATTAAAAACATCTCGTATAGCACTGAGATATACAACAACAAAGGAACCAATAACTGATATTAAAGGAACAATAATTGAGCTAACAATAGAAAAGTCCATAAGTTTTAACTCCTTTCTTTGATACTCGGGTATGCCAGTACCCTGTAACTCAAGGATAGGAGAGAACAAAAAGAAAGTCAAGAAACATAGTTCGAAATTTTTCAACAGAAAGGTAGGCGGGAAATATGACCAAAGAAAAGAAAGAACGTATCACAGCAATCGTACAGAATCTGAAACAGATGGACATTGTAAGCATTAAGCTGATGGAGAATAACTCAGAACTCCTGAGAGCCAGAGATGCAATGGAAATGGAAACCCAGAAGGCTGGATAATAGGAAGGGAGATGAGACAGTTCACACGAAAGAAAGTCTGATAGAATACGCAATCCCTACTGTCTGCGGAATCATAGGAAGTTTTATCGGCATGGGGATCGCTAAGCTGCTAGGAATATTGTGATTGGAGAAGTAACAGGAAGGAGATGAAGCAAGATGGAAATTATTGGAGCAAGTATTTTAGCGTCAGTGATCACTACTAAAATATTAGCCACTTACTATTTCAAAAAGGTAGATGGCTATGTTAAAGAGATGTGTGAAATGACAATTAAGAGTAATAAGGATACGTTATCTATTTTACGCAACACAGTTCGAGACATTTCGACAGAAAGAGGTGATTGAAATAGTTAACTGTAGCACTGAATTAAATGCATTCCTAAGTTTTCTTCGTACTTGTGAAGAGTCTAATCGGCTGGCAATTCTCACAGAAAATGATATGGATCGCCAGACACAGGATATTTTACATAATATCGAGCTCAACGAAAACAGCCAGTATGACTATATCTGCCAGGGATTTACCTTGCGGGATATACGACGGAAGCGGAGAAAAGCAAAAGACATAAAAGAAGCAACAGCCCCAATCTGTAACTGGATGAAAGAGAACCGAAAGGTGATCAGTGATCTGGAACGGCTGCTTGGAGATGTAAGAAAACAGGAGAAACAAGCTCAGAACCGGTCGTACACAAACCGGACAGGGGTTATGAAAAAGCTGAAGTAACTCCGTACAACCATGATCCATACCATAGTAACGGGGAGGTGATTGTGATAGGAATCAAATTTACTCGCAGATTTATCATAGACGGCGTGCCATACAGGATAGATCAGCTTCCAAAAGCGCAGGTAACGAAGGAACGGGCACTGAAAACTGAAACGGAGCGAGTTGATCTGGCAATGGCTATATATAATTTCGAAAGAAAGAAGGCTGCCGGGTAAGGCAGCAGAAAGGAGGCAAGCTGTGAAACGTAACATTATCTTATCCGCCATCATAGGCACCCTTGCTACATACCTGCCGTTCTGGCAGTGGGACGGACTGCAGGTTGCAGGAGCACTGGCATTATCAATACTTGCGTGGATGCTGATACAGGGCACAGAGCCAGAAGGGAAGAAAACATGAGTTTAGAAAAAATGATAGATGAGTTATATGAGCTTTCGAAGAAAGCTATAGCAAGCGGAATCCATGTAAGTTTCGAAATAGGATTAGCTGGATATCCATGTCGGGTTTGGGTGGAGGAACCTCCAGAAAGCAAAATGACTACTTATGATATCTATCGTGACAAAGCATTGATGGAAGAATCCGTTAAAAACTACGAAGCAGCTAAGGAACACCTTACACAGTTGTTAAAAGAAATGGATCCTGAGAGTAGCAGCTCATCAGGATCCGGTGTCCAATGGACAAAAATAGTTTATCACCCTCTTATTGTAAAGGGAATATGGAGAAATGTCAATGGAAGACCAGAAGAAGAAAAAGCTGATGTGGATTATAAGGTTTTCAGATAATTCTCTCAGAAGTTGTTATGGGACAAGAAGTGAAGCTGAAGCAATAGCTAAAGAACTGTGTGTTCTGAGGGGCGGAGGTTACATAATTGCATAAAAAATGACCCATGTATTACGAGTACATGGGTCAATGACTATCCGCCACCTGGATAAAACGTCTATAAATACTATACCATCCAGGCGGCAGAAAGTCAAGAAAACAGGGGAAAAAATCCCCTGTTTCGAACTTGATAAAGATATTAAAGTTAGGAGCTTAATGGAATGGGAACCAAGCGTAAAACCTGGTATCTGCGTAAGAAGGATATCCTGTATGTAGAAGAAAACCATGACGGAAGGTACGGAGCTCCAGGAGAGAAACGAAAGCCGAAGCGGAAACCTACCCCGGAGGATATCCAGAGGGTAAATGCCTGGAAGAAGGAAAAGGGTGCAAGGCTTCTTCTGATGGAGTACTTCTCCCCTGGCGATCTCTGGGCTACATACACATACCGGCCCGAGATCAGACCGCCGGACATGGCAACAGCAATGAAACAGTTTCGCCAGGCAATGGACAAGCTGAAGAGAATATACAAGAAAAGAGGACGGATGCTCTACTGGATCCGGAACATTGAAAGAGGAACCAAGGGAGCCTGGCACATTCATTTTGTAATAAACGATATCGGAGATACTGCCAGCCTCATAGAAAGAGTCTGGCAATATGGCGGCGTATTTGTGACACAGATCCGCAAGAGCATGTGCCCGGAAGAAGATTTTAAAAGACTGGCAGCCTATCTTACAAAAGATGAGAATACCAGGGAAGAGAAAAAAGATGGTACTCCGGCAAAGCCCAGACTCCGGGAAGCAAATTACAGCCATTCACGGAACATGCCTCTTCCGGAACCGAAACCAGAGAAGCTGAAACGATGGCAAAAGGACCTGAAACCAAAGAAGGGTTATTACATAGCAGAATCATTTGAAGGAATCAATCCGGTAACCGGTTACAAATACCGCCGTTACACCATGATCCGGCTGAACAGGAGGATTTAAAGACATGGGAGTACAGACAGACATTTATTTATATGAGTCCTCCAGGGCACCAAAGCCAAAGGAGGCAAAGTATTACTACAAAGTAACCTGCAAAGGGCAGTACCGCTGGGGAGTGGGAAGACTTCCGGAAGGCGAGACGAAACACCAGCTGGTGATGCGGACTGCGATCGCAGCATTTCAGCGCCTGGTACGTCCGGCAATCGTGACCGTACATACAGACTGCGGGTATCTGGCCACTTACCATAAATACGCCAGCCAGTGGAAACAGAACGGCTGGAAGAAAGCAAAAGGAGAACCAGTAAGGAATGCACAGCTTTGGGAACAGCTCCTGAAGCTGGAAGCAATGCATACGGTGAGGTACCAGTACCACCGGGTAATGCCAAAAGAAGAGGAGGTTTAGGAAAAATGGCGGAATATCAATTGACCATACAAGGTTATGAGGAAGCAAAGAACTCAATCAAAGAAAACCTGTATGGGATAGGAAAAAGCTTTGTCATGATCGGCTGGCAGCTGAAAAGAATCGAAGAATCCGGAAGATACCGGGAAGACGGCTACAGCTCCATAGCTGAATTTGCCAAAGCAGAATACAACATGTCCGCGGACAGTGTGTCAAAGTACAAAAAAGTATACGAGACCTTTTCCGTGCCAGGAGACCGGCCGGAGATACAGGAAAGATACCAGAGTTTTGAGTTTTCCAAGCTGGTAGAGATGCGTCAGCTTCCGGAGGAAGACCGAAACCACCTGCACCCGGAGACATACCGGGAAGACATCCGGGATCTGAAGGAATACAACCGGGAGCAGGAGAATAGCCCGGCAAAACTTCTGAACTGGCAGCAGGAAGCCAAAAAGCAAGAGGAGATCTTAAAAGACACGATCCGGGAGTATTTCCAGAATAAGAAAAAGACCCTAAACGAACTGTACGCTAGCGAAGCCTATTCTTCCGGATCTATAAAGGAAATGGCGGATATTGTATACAAGGATAAAAGCACTTTTAAGACGGAAAACGCTTTTATCATGTTCCACAGGTATCCAACTCCCTTATTTGCAAAAATTGGTCAGAATGAAGCCGAAGAACTCACATGGGAAGACTTTTTACGTACCATGCGGGAACTCTTTGACCAGTATGCGTCTGGAAAACATACATACGAAGCTGCTTTTGAGGAAGAATGTCAAGAAATGACAGTCGAAGAAGAAAATGGTTCCGAAAGGGAAAGTGCCGGTGCAAAAGACACGTTTGATAACGCGGGAAACGAACCCAAGAATGTGGAAAAAAGTCAAGAAACAGCACAAAAAAGTGGAATCCTGCACGAAAAACGATTCCCGAACTGCATTTACAAGACCGAACAGGAGTGCACCGGTTCTGACTGCCAGGAATGCACTACAAAGAAAGACTGGCTGAAAGAGAAGAAAGAGGAACGCCAGAAAGGAAAAGAGATCTATCCTCATTTTGACTCGAACACTGTGTTCGACCCATCCACGGCGAGGATGGTAAGGAGTTTCTTAGATAACGGTTATACCAGCATTCTTCCCCATGGAACAAAACGCTTCCGTGCTATGGGAGCGGAATTTGCCGTAGTACTCCGTCCAGGACGTGGCGATTTTGTATTTTACGATCAGTTCGGACGGACCTTATGTTACATCTCAAAAGAGAGGATGGAAAAGGAATACCTGGATTTCACTGACCAGCAAGAGAAACAGTCTGAGGAATTTGCGCCGGCGCAACAGAAAAACGAGACACTTCCAGAGGTTGGCTGTTGTGCATACGATTCCAGGAAAACCTGCACCTTGACAGAAGCCCAGAAGCACATTCCGGGAAATGGAGAGAACTGCAGTATAAAATGCTGCTGGAACTGCACGAAACACGGAAACTGCAAGCTGGAATGCGACGCTTCGGCCAACCGGGTATCAAACCAACAGGAAGAAGAGGCACAGATCCCGGAACAGGACAATATTATGAACCATCCTGAGTACCTGCCAGAGCTTACGGAAGAAGAGGCAGTAAAAGCACTCTGCGAAGACTATCCGGACATACTGGAAAAGATTATGAGAGCCTGCAGAATGACAGACAATAATGGAGAAGCTGCCAAGCAGGCACAAAAAATAATAGCTCCATATGGCTGCCATGGCCGTTGTGGAGGAAGAATTGATTATGATTTTCGGGGATTTGCTGGCGGCGTGGAAATTGAAATAAACGGATCCAAAGTTCACATGAAGTATGGCCGCCTCATTGTTGAAGCGAAAAAAATATATGACCCATGGTCTCCTAGATTTGACAGCGAGAAAGAACGCTGCCAGAAGGCAGCAGAACAGCCACAAAATGCTGCCAAAAGGCAGCAGTCCGAAGCCTGGCCGGAATGTCTGAAAGATATCCCGATTCCATCAAAAGTAATGATAGATGATATTTTGGAGGAAGCAGAAAAAGAAATGAATGACTTTCTCTCAATTGCAGACCAGGGATTACCAAAGCGGACACTGCTTAAGCACCAGTTAATAACCGGAGGCTTAAGACTGATCAGAAAACTGGTAGAGGATTATCAGCAAGAAGTAAATTAGGGTGCAATCTAAATCACATATATCACAATTTACATCCCTGCTCCGTCCTGTAAGGAGCAGGGGAAAGGAGCCGTATGAACGATAAGATCGTAGAAGACATCGAACAGATAGACATGAGTGGGCTGGAACTACCCTCATTTGCTATATATAAAAATCCAACAGACTACCCCGGGAAGAGCGTAGCCAGGTTATTTGAAGGAGACAAGCCAACAAATGTTGTGCTTATAAAAAAGAATGTAAGGGAGCTTCATTCCATTTTTAGAGACCGGACCAGGCTGACTTTTTTCCGCCATTGCCGGGTGATTTCGGGAATCTGGTGGGCGTATGGATGTAGGACTGAAATTTCCGAAAGGGAAAACAAAGAAAAAAAGAATCTCCCATCCGGCAAGCATCCTTGGAAGCCGGAAAGGAAGATGTTACCTGTGCGGACGGTACGCACAGACCGAAGAGCATCATATTTTTGGCGGACCTAACCGAACATTATCCGAACAATATGGATTAAAAGTAGACCTGTGCCTGGAATGCCACCAGTTCGGAGCACATGCGGTACATAAAGACCAGGCGGTAATGGATGAGCTTCACAGACTGGGACAGGAAGCCTTTGAGAGCCAGATTGGCAGCAGGGAACAGTTCCGGAAGATATTCGGGAGAAACTGGCTATGACATTATATGAGATTACAGAAAACATAACAGAAGAGCCAGAAGAGGCTGTAACCATAAAGGAAGCATCCAAAAGGCTGAACCGGACAGTCGGGAGTCTGTACGGTGCCGCAGCTGAGGGAAGACTGATAAACGGCAGATACTATCTAAGAGCCGCAGACCGGACACTCAGCAGAAACAAAGACCGGAACCTGCTCCTGGAATACGATCTGGTCCGGCAGAAGCTGCTGAAGAAGGGCAGAGGATAATCAAAATGAATGCCTAATAACGAAGAGGTGAAAGAGTATGACCAGAGCAGAAAGAAGGCGCCAGGCAAGGATGCAGGAAAAATGTCAGGTGCCATTAAACCTTAATCTTACAGTGGCCCAGGTATCAGGGATGACCGGGCAGCAGGCTTCTATATTGCAAACATACCTGAAAAGGATGGAACAGCAGACAACAGACGCTGTGATCAGAGAAGCCCAGGAAAAACTGGAACGTGCAGAGGACTATATTACCGTAACCAATATAATTATTTCTCTGTATGCGATTAAGCTTTCGTGGGGATTTACAAAAGCAAACAAAAAATTCCTAAAGAACTGGAAAGCAGCAATGGATTATGTAGACCGGATCGGAGTTGCAAAAGCTTATGAGCTTGCACAAAAGGAGATGGACATTGATGTAGAGTTTGAGAATCTGGCAAATTATAACATTTATGAAGAGATGGGATTTAACAGGGAATAGGTACGAGGGGTGATGGAAAATGAATAGCAAGATGGAAGATAGAACCTGTAAGACCTGCAGGCACAATGACGATCTTCTATGTGACAAGAAAGGAATCTGGATCAGAGATGACCATAGTTGCAATAAATGGGAAGCGCAACCGTGGAAGCAGTGGGAAAAAAGCATAATGTCCAAATTCCTAAAACGAGGTGAGAAAATGACAAGAGCAGAAACAACCAAATTCCTTGGACAACTACTTGTATCTACTCGTATTGGTGGAGCTGGTTCGCACTGGGCCAGCGAGGTTAGCATTGATCCATGGACATCAAAGGCAAAACGAGTGGATTATATGGAGTTTTGCCCGGCAAATCAATACTCTGTATCCGGAATAGAAAAAGGCATATTCACTTGCTATGAGATCAAAAGTTGTAAGGAAGATGTTTATAGCGGTAATGGTTTGAATTTCTTTGGAGAAAAGAACTATATAGTAACTACGATGGAGTGTTACAAAGAAATTCAGCCAGATTTTAGAAGTGGTAAATTTGCTAATTACATGCGCGAAAAACACCCAGATTCATCAATTTATTACGGAGTTATGGTTCCTATTCCGTTCTGGGGAGAAGCAGCGGAAGAATTTAAAGATCCCACACCATTAAGCGAGGACAGAAACTGGAAGCTGGAAATCGTATTGCCATGCAGGCAGGGTATAAGAATAAAATCCATGACAGAGTTGCTGTTTTGTATGCTGCGGAGTGGACATTGAGGAGGAAATCAAAAATGGTTGATTTATTAATAGCATTTGGCATTGGAACTGTGCTTGGAGCATTTGGTGTATTACTATGGGCGTCATGTGCGATAAAAAAACAGAAAAAGCAGAGGAATGATGATATATGAGTAGGGGAAAGAAAATAGCGAAGGAAAATATTAATACAGAGCAGGCAGCAGTCACAAATCAAGAGCTGCTGTGTGCAATAAAGACAGTAAGCAGGTACTGTGCGGAACACCCACATTGTGTACGCTGCGCCATGATTAGCCATTGCGGATCCACACTACCGCGTGAATGGGATTTTTCAGAACTGGAGGAATTGCGGAATGGATAAGGACACATTACAAAAGGCAAAAGAGTTGGAGCGGGATGTTAAAAGTATTACGCGGATTCTGGAAGAACATGATAAACATCATTGGGTACAAGTTGTTTCTCCAAAAACTGATGATGGACAGTCAAAGCGATTCCAGAATGATCTTGCAGAATGGTTAAGGCAGCAAAAAGAAATATATGAAAAGGAACTGGCAGACTTGTAGGAGGTGAAAGCTTGTAATGAACCATGAAAAATATAAAGACCCAACAGCTGAGTGGGCGATAGCTGAAGCAGAGAAATGGGAGCGACAGCAGAGAAGACTGGAAGAGAAACATGGAATCAAAAGAGGGGATATTATTCAGATCATACAAACCAGTTATGCTTCTGGTGACGGGAAGATCATCACCCAAAAGGTGAAAGCCAGGATAAAAGCATTATATCCCCATGTAGTGCAATTACAATTACCAAATGGCATAACCAGATCCACTACATACTGGGAACTGGAACGACTGAAAGCAGGAGGTGGTACCGATGGAAAAGAATGTGCTGGAACAGTACCTGGAGCTGAGAGAAGAGATCAAGGACTTACATGACCGGATAGACCGGGACAAGCGCAGATTGATCAAGATCGAGAATGAGGGAGTAGTATCAGATACCGTCAGGGGAACCAGAAAAGACGGAACCATAGGCCCGATCAAGATCACCGGCTACCCAGTCCCGGAAGTTTACCAGGTGAAGAATATGATTAAAAAGAGGGTGGCAAAGCTACATATCATGGAAGATGAGCTGCAGGAAGCTGTCAGTGCTGTAGATGATTTCATTGAGCAAATCCCAAAGAGTGACCTGCGGCAAATGTTCCGCCTGTATTATCTGGACGACATGACCTGGGCAGCAGTAGCCATAAACATGAACTACCGCTTCCCAAACCGGAGAATCAAGTACACAGAGGATAACTGCCGTATCCGACATGACAGATATTTGAAAGATAATTTAGGAAAATTATAAAATGTTCGGTCATGTTCGCTTTTTCTATGGTAGTATATAAACTGGGATTGGCGAAAAGATTTTGCAATAAGCTCCTTATTAAGTGATTGCCAGGTGTCACAGCCTGGCAGTTGATTCGGGCAGATATCAGCCAGGGGATTGCTGGCACCACAGTAGCCTAAAATGATATCGCAGTGAAAAGGTGGCGCACTCTTCACTACCGGAACACCTCCCGATCGGGAGGGAGCATGAGCCGTTAAGCCGAGTCGCAGGTTCGAGTCCTGGTGTTCCGATTGGCTTCGAGAGAAGCTATCCAAACTACATACATTTTTTGCAAACGTCCTGTAGAAATACGGGGCGTTTTGTAGTATGATGAAAGAAAATGTATGTGGGAGGTTGACGTGTTATGGCTTATGAGAATGGAAGTAATATATTTAATTACAGTCCAGAAATATTTTTGAGATATCGGAAGGACAAAATGATATTTGCGAAAGCACTTCAGATTATTCAGATATTTCAGACTAGAGTAGATTATCCGTTTTGTTTTGATGAAATGGATCAAGCAATAAGCTTAATCTTAGGAGCTCCTTTTCAGTCCTTTTTCTTTTGCGGATATGTATACATTAATGCGGTAAACGAGGATGATTATGATCCAACCAAAGTATTTGATCCGGAAAGTGAAAAGAATGTAAATCTTGTAGAGGGATTAAGTGAGGATGAAATTAAAAATATTGCTGAGGAATATCGGGATGCAATAAAGAGTTTTACTATTTCTATACAGCATTTATCGGCGGATGTTTTTCCACCAGAAAATGGCGGTCTAGGATTGAAATCTGTAGCGTATAATAGAACTAATGATCAATACAAAAAAATCCGAGTGATACGTAACGACAATGAATCATTAGATCTGTCATTGAGTAAAGATGAATTAGAATTTTTGATAAGACAATTATCTGAAATTTACAGTGACGGAGAGCAAAGCGATGAGAAATAGTACAGTGACGAATTTTCGTGATCGTGTAAGAGAAAATAGTTCTGACAAAATTTTATCCGGAAAAATCGGAGAATATAAAAAGCCGGAGGATGATTCTATGGACGATTTGTTGCAGAAATATATTGAAAAAGTTGATCGTGATCAATCTGATTTAAGGAAAGATATAAAAGATTCTGAAGATAGAGTAAACAGAGTAGTTGAAAACTCGGAACAGCGCATGGATAAGCGGCTAGATCGTATCGAGCAGATGATTAATGACCAGAACAATAGAATTGATGCTTTGTCAGAAAAGATAACAACTAAGCTTGAAGAAGATAGGAAGTATAGACATACAAATAATATTGCTATTGTTTTGGGAGTGATTGCAACGGTAGCGGCTATGGTTGGCATTTATTATGCAACAGTATCGACAATAGCTTCGATTGTTCACTAAAGAAAATTTGGAGATATGTAGAATGGGATTTAATTTGGAAAATAATGAGTGTACTGAATGTATTTTAATGAGAGAAAAGCATATTATACAAATAAAAAGTATAGAGTTTACTGCGGCGACATTAAACAGTATTGCTGAAATAATGAATAAGGGACCATTAAAAGGTCAAAAAGAACTTGCGATAACAAAAATAAAATTGTCCCTTGATCAATTTAAAAATTTGAAACAGGGAAATTACAAAGTTTTGCAGGCTAAAGCATACTGGGAGAAAGAGAAAGAAATAATTCCAGGAACACTTACATTTGAGGATGTTATAATAGAATTAGGCGATAATGTAAATATGAATTGTGATAATGACGTAGAAATATATGGGTCTAAGATCATTGTTTATAAGGGAGGTAAGTGTACATGGAATTAATTAAATAATTATTAATTTAATATTGTACACTACCAACAGGGCAGCTCTCCGGGGCTGCTTTTTCTATGCCAATTTTCGTACAGCGTGCACAGCACCAGCCGTTATTTCTTGCATACGGTCACCTCCTTTCATGATTGACGGCGGCAATCGGTTGTCGTGGATGGTGCTGGCAGGACTGTATTTTATTATATTTTTGAAAGAAGGTGAGCCTGAGTGACAAAAAAACAGAAGAGATTTGTGGAAGAGTATCTGATTGACCTGAATGCTACTCAGGCCGCCATAAGAGCCGGATACAAGGCGAAAAATGGTCAGAGAGCCTCTGAAATCGGACATGAGCTACTCCAGAAAACCCAAGTTTCAGAAGCAATTTCAGAGGCAATCGCAGAAAGATCCAAAAGAACCGGAATCAATGCTGACCGTGTTCTTCTGGAACTGGCCAGAATTGCATTTGTAAATGCAGATGATGTGATCAATGCAAAAGACGCAACGCTAAAAGAAGATGCCTCCAGGGACGATCTGGCAGCTATACAGTCCGTGAAAGTAAAATCATTTGGAGAAGATGGCGTGGAAAGAGAAATTAAGCTTGCAGACAAACTGAAAGCCCTGGATATGCTTGGACGCCATCTGGCAATGTGGAATGACAAGCTTCAGCTCAGCGGTATGGAAGAAGAAAAATCAAAACTGGACAGCTTGATCAAGCAGATCAGCGGAGGCGGATAATGAGCAGCATGGATCTTGTGCTGTCTGAAAAATACAAAGCATTTTTGAAATGCCAGACACCGGTGGAGTTCCTGGAAGGTACCACGGCAGCAGGAAAGACTACAGTAGGAATTTTTAAGTTTATGCTGAAGGTAGCCCAGAGCCCGAAAAAACTTCATATCCTGGCAGCAGACGACACTGGAACAGCAGAGAAAAACATTATTAACAAAGACCTTGGAATCCTGGACGATTTCGGAAGCCTGGTAGAGTACAACGGATCCGGCACCAAGGATGACAAGATCCCGCATATTCTTTTTCATACTTCATCCGGGGACAAAACCATATACGTTTTGGGATATGGAAACAAGAAGAAATGGAAGAAAGCCCTTGGCGGTCAGTATGGATGCCTGTATATCGATGAGATCAACACAGCAGATATTGACTTTGTCCGTGAGGCTTCCATGCGCTGTGATTACCTCATGGCAACCTTAAACCCGGATGATCCGAGCCTGGATGTGTATAAAGAGTATATCAACTGCAGCCGCCCGCTTCCTGAATGGGAAGAGGACACGCCACAGGAGATCAAAGACGAATTAAAAGAAGAACCAAAGCCCGGCTGGGTTCACTGGTTCTTTTCTTTTGACGATAATGCAGGGCTTCCGGAAGAAAAGAAAGACCAGATCATCCGGAACACCCCGAAAGGAACAAAGATCTATAAGAACAAGATCTTAGGCCTCAGAGGAAAAGCAACCGGACTGATCTTCCCGAACTTCAGCCGAAAGAAACATGTAGTATCTGAGAAATGGGTAAAAGCCCAGATGGCAGCAGGCAAAATAAAATTCAAAAAATTTACCTGCGGTCTGGATACTTCGTACTCTTCAAAATCCCCGGATACAATTGCAATGATATTTCAGGGCATTACGACAGATAGAAGGCTGATCACCCTGGCTGAGAAAGTTTACAGTAACAAAGATCTGGATCAGCCTCTTGCTCCATCCGATACAGCAGTAAAATTTGTTGAGTTCTTGGAAAAATGCCGTAAGGGCTGGGGCTTTGCAAGGGAAACCTTTATTGACTGCGCAGATGCGGCTACGATCACAGAACTGCGGAAATACAAGCGCCTGAACGGATGCCTGTACAACTTTGTGGAATCCTACAAAAAAGTAGAAATTCTGGACAGAATCAAGCTTCAACTTGGCTGGATCCAGCAGGGCTGCTATCTGGTAGTGGATACCTGTACAAATCATATTTCAGAGATGGAGAAATATTCCTGGGATGAAGATAAAGACATTCCGGAAGATAGAAATGACCATACGATCAACTCCCAGCAGTACGGATGGATTCCATACCGTGACTTGATTGGATTTGAGGAGGAACAGAAAAGGTGAAATGGATGGAAAGATTAAATGAAAACATAAAAAAGACGGTCCGGAGCTGGCTGAATGTTCTTCCGGCGAACCCTTTTAACTTTCAGATCAATGAGATGATGGATTTCGAAGGACACGCAATTCTGAACCGTATCTGGTACAGGGGTGACGGAAACGAGCTGGAACAGATCTATCAGCAGAATGCAGAATTTGCAGACAGACACAAGTTCTGGGCAAGCAGATCAACCCCTGGAATGGACATGCGGAAGATTCATACTGGTCTCCCGGGGCTGACTGTTAAAGTTCTTTCTTTCACTGTTCTGCCGGACATGAACGAATTTGAATTTGAACAGCCGGCGCAGGAACAGCTGTGGAAAGAAATTGAGAAAGATAATAAATTTTATAAAAAGATTGAAAGCGCCCTCAAAGAAACACTGTTTATCGGAGATGGCGCTTTTAAAGTGGCAATAGATACAACAATCAGTGATTATCCGATACTGGAGTGGTATCCGGGGGAAAGGGTTGAATTTGTCTACCAGAGAGACCGAATCAGGGAAATCGTATTCAAGACACCATACAAAGAAAAAGGAAAAGTGTATGTCCTGAATGAGCGTTATGGCTATGGCTATATTATCAATGAGCTGTATCTTGACGGCAGACTGGTCGATATTAAATCTATAAAAGCCACTGAGAATCTGACAGACATTAAATTTGATGATTCGGTCATGCTGGCTGAACCATTTATGATCTATGAGTCTACCAGATATGAAGGCAGAGGCGGCAGCATATTCGATGGAAAGCTCGACAGCTATGATTCACTGGATGAGACATGGTCCCAGTGGATGGATGCCCTGCGGGCAGGAAGGGCAAAAACCTATGTTCCAGACTGCCTGGTTCCACATGATCCTGAAACAGGGATGCTGATAAAACCGAATCCGTTCGACAACCGCTATTTTGCAGCAGAAGGAGATATGCGAGAAAGTCAGAAGAATCAGGTCGTTACGGACCAGCCGGTTATTCCTCATGACAGTTATATGGCATCATACATTACAGCCCTAGATCTGTGCCTGCAGGGAGTGATCAGTCCATCTACACTGGGGATTGACACAAAGAAGCTGGATAATGCAGAAGCACAGAGGGAAAAAGAAAAGACAACCCTGTACACCAGGAACGCAATTGTAAAGGCATTGCAGGAAGTTCTTCCGGGAGTTGTTTCAATGTGTATCAATGCAGACAATATCCTGCATAACAAGAGCATTGAAGAAGTAAAGGTCAACATTCCGTTTGGAGAATATGCAAACCCGTCATTCGAAAGCCAGGTAGAGACAGTTGCCAAAGCGAAACAGGGTGGCATTATGAGCATTGAACGATGTGTTGAAGAACTGTATGGAGATACACTGGACGATCACTGCAAAGAAGAAGAAATAGCCAGATTGAAGGCAGAGCAGGGCATCCAGGACGTGGATGAACCAGGAGTGAACCTGGAGGCTGGAAGCTTTAAGATTGACCTGGAAGGCGGTGGAGATAATGAAAGTAAAGGTGGCAAACAGAATATACCGGATGAACCGAAAGGAGTACCAGGGGCTTCTGGAAGTGGCAAAGGAGCAGGTGCCGATGGGCGTGTACGCTCTGGAAAAGAATGATTATGCTGAGCTTAGAAATGATGCCTGTACCAGCAAAACAAAGCTGAAAGACATGATCCGAATATTCAAAAGCCAGGGCTTTAGGGTATATGCAAACGGGAGGTAACCGCAGATGCCGAAGCTTAACACCGTCTACGACATTGGAGCTGCCTTTGAAGCCATAGAAAATGAGCTTATATCTTCCATGATCCGTAATATGCGCCGGCACAAGCTGGAAGAGATCGATGAAGATAAACAATGGGCTATGTGGCAGGCACTGCAGCTGAAATCCCTGGAAAAGTACAAGAAGGACAACCGGAAGAAGTATGGCAAGCAGTTCAAGGATATCAATGCACAGATCAAAACACTGATATCCCTGTCCAGATCTGAAGGCGAGATGGCACAGGAGATTGCAATCCTGGAAGCTATCAGAAATGGATTTCCTGCTAAACGTATTTCCAAAGGGGCAACAGCTGAGTTCTTCAAGGTGAATGACAGAAAGCTGGAAACCTTGATTAACGCTACCATGAACGATATGCAGAAGGCTGAGATTGCTGTCCTTCGAATGGCAAATGACCAGTACCGCAAAGTGATTTACAATGCTCAGGTATATGCAAACACAGGAGCTGGTACCTATGAGAAAGCTGTGGATATGGCTACAGAGGATTTTGTAAAGGCTGGCTTGAATTGCGTGCAGTATGCCAACGGTGCAAGACACACGCTTGCTGATTATGCGGATATGGCAATCAGAACAGCCAGCAAAAGGGCATACCTGCAAGGAGAAGGCCAGAAGCGCCAGGAATGGGGAATATCTACAGTGATTATGAATAAGCGCGGAAATCCCTGTCCGAAATGCTTGCCTTTTGTGGGAAAGGTGCTGGTTGATGATGTGTGGAGCAATGGTCCGAAGGACGGAAAGTCACCGGTTACCGGAATCAAGTATCCACTCATGAGCAAGGCTATAGCCGCAGGTCTGTACCATCCGCGCTGCAAAGATAGCCACACTACATATTTCGAAGGAATCAGCACCCCGCCAGAGAAGAGCAGGTATACCAAAGCGGAGTTGAATGAACTGGTACGGAAGCAGGAACAGGAAAACCGGCAGCAGTATGCAAAGAGGCAGGAAAAGAAGTTCGGTAGGCTGGCAGATTTTTCCCTGGATCCGGAGAACAAAAAGAAGTATGAGCAGAAACAAAATGAGTGGAAATCCGTTGCAAATGATGCGGACTCTGCTATAATGATATCAGGAGCCAGAATCACAGATATATTCAGTGAAGAGGCAGAAAACTTTGCAGAGATGTACTACAAAGAGGTCAGGAGTTTTTC
The DNA here is from genome assembly GCF_003480145.1 of Ruminococcus sp. AM42-11. Classification (NCBI taxonomy): domain Bacteria; kingdom Bacillati; phylum Bacillota; class Clostridia; order Eubacteriales; family Oscillospiraceae; genus Ruminococcus; species Ruminococcus sp. AM42-11. The sequence continues at coordinate 60,710 of NZ_QUIO01000023.1, forward strand.
TACTGACGCGAAGAAGATTGCTGAAAATCTGGGAAAAGAAGAATCTGATATAGCAAAGATAAAGGCATATCTGTTTGAAGATGAATCGTTGTTTGATCCGGATTTAAAGACATACCGAAGATTTGATCCCGATTGCGCCATAGCTCAGAGCTGGCAACGGCTTATGACAGGGAAAGACATTAAACAGCATGACCGCACTTTGATAGAGCATGAGCTTCTTGAAATGAAAATAAAAAGAGAAAATCCTGATATGGAGCACTGGAAAGCACATGAGCTTGCCACTGAAAAATATGATTACCCGAAGGAGGCGTTAGAGTATTATGGTAATCTTGAAAAACATAAAAAAGACAAATAATATGATTTCTGCCGACTATTACCCAGAGGGAAAAGAACCCAAAGGTTTTATGAGAATTGAGGATGGAAAAGTTACAGAACATGAAAATGCAAGCTCTTTTGCAGCACCACATGTTCGGAATGAACTGAAACGTTTGGCAAAAATGGAGAACCCACCAACAGAGAAAACAGTTTTATGGTACTAAATACCACCAGTCAGAAACGGCTAGTGGTATTTTTATACTCAAAAATATCAATACAGTTATAAAAACAATGATAGCACGCCGAAAGACGTGTTATTTTTGTGCTTATTTTTAAGAAAGAGAGGATAAAGAACATGAAATTTTCAGAAGCATTCAAAATGATGAAGCAAGGTATAGGAATGAAGCTTCCATCATGGGGTGGATATTGGTGGTGGGATGAGGAGTCAAAAACAATTCTCATGTACACAAAAGACGGAAATTGTATGGATATCCGGGAAACCCAGGTTGTTGAGTATACGCTTCAAAACATCATGTCAGATGAATGGATTCCAGCGAATGGGCAGAATTGTCCAATTCTGGGAGGAAAGGCAACCTTTAGTTTTAGTGAAGCTATCAAGTACCTGAAACGTGGCATGAAAGTAGCACGTGAAGGGTGGAACGGAAAGAAACAGTACATTCAGCTTGCAACCAGAATTTCTTATATGACAGCAGATGACAAAGTCGTGAACTGCGAGCATGATGCAATTGGAAATAAAGCAGTAGCTTTTGTCGGAACATCTGGTGTACAGATGGGATGGCTTGCATCACAGGCGGATATGCTGGCAGATGATTGGATAATTGTGGAGGAATAACAACATGGAGAATGAAGAATTTCTGAGATTATGTAAAGCAAAAGTTGCGGAGTACACCAATAGTCACATGGATGTCACAGATCGGCAGCAGGTGACTGTACATGATGTGTATGTGGTATGGAACTGTAAGACCTTGCAGAACAACAAGGCACTGCTTAGCACTACGGTACCAGATGGCATGTACTATGAGCTGACATATAACGGTGATAAGAACGAACTGTATATGGATGCCTATAAGAAGTTTGAAAACAGATGCTTCAAAATGTAGGAGGAAGAAAATGAAAAGAAGAGCAACCAAAAGAATTGCAGTATTAATGGCACTGGTAATCCTGGTGTGTTTTGTAGCTACGGGTTGCACAGAAGCTGATCAGGTGAGTGCGAATATTTCACAGGAGGCAGATAACTTCAATGTAACCAGAAAACTTACTGTTTTGAATGCCAGAACAGATACAATCCTGTTGGAATTGACTGGAACATTTGCACTGAAGAATAACTCTTCAAATGAACTGGAGGTAATTATTGAGACCGCAGAAGGGAAGTACCAGAAAGACTATGTTTATTTGAATGACTATACCATGTATGTAGTTGAAGACATTTCTGGATCGGATGTGGACAAGTACCATTATGAGATTAATTTTCTTCCACAGTGGGGATTTAAAGTCACACATAATGATTAAATTTGTGCCGGCGCAAGAGGAGGTAAAGACAATGAAAACTGTAGTAATTGAAGGTAAGGATCTGTTGTTCACACTTTTTAAACTTGCATTTTATATTTGGATAGGGATGTGGAATGTGAGGATTTTGCTGGTAGCAGTTAAGATGGTGATTGCGGTAGGTGTATATTCAACTTACTTTGCGGTAATTTTAGTTTCGGTTTATGGGATTTATTCTGCTTTCAGAGGCTTAAGAAGACAGTTGCCAAAACAATAAGGAGGTGGTTATTTGAAGGTGATAGTGCAGCACAACTTCCGTGACAAAGAAAATGACTTGGTTCTTCGTACAGCCGGGGAAGAACTGGAAGTGTCACGGAAAAGAGCAGAGTATCTTGCAAATCTGCAGCTGGTAAAGACCGTTGAAGATCAGAAAGGCGGTGATCCAAAATCTCCCATTGAGGCGCAGGGTTAAGCGTCTTATTTTTACGTCCAAACACGATATGACGCAAAAAGGTGCGTGACCAGTGACACTGATGACAATGGAAGACATAAGAGCGACACTCTCAAAACGGAAAGGAGTCCAGAAATGGAAAATAACAATACAGCAACTCAGACCCCTGATACTCAGCAGACTGCGGCTCAGAGTAATCAGCAGAGTACACCTGCAATTGACTATGGAAAGATTCAGCAGATGCTGGATGGAACACTGGCTGCGAAAGAAGATACAGCCCTGAAAGCCTATTTTAGGCAGCAGGGATTATCACAGCAGGAAGTGGAGCAGGCAATTACCGCATTTAAAGAACAGAAAGCGGCAAACCAGCCGGACGTTATCGGGATGCAGAACCAGATTACAGAGACACAGGCACAGCTTGCCGCATCTCAGAAAGCTGTTCAGGCGGCACAGGTGGAATCAGCAGCTACAATGATGGCAGTTTCCTTGGGAATCGAAGCAAAGACAATTCCATATATCCTTAAAATGGCTGATTTAAGCCAGGTTGTGGGAGAAGATGGAAACATCAATGAGGAAACCTTGAAAACAGCTGTAAACAAGGTGCTGGAAGACGTTCCGGCACTGAAACCACAGGCTGATGGAAAGACCGGATTTACCCAGGTAGGAACCGGCGGTAATCCGGCACAGCATCCGCAGCAGACTACTACAAACCAGACAGCAGTGCCAACAAAGCGTTGGAACCGTTGGAACTAAAAAAGAAAGAAGGTATAAGATATGGCATTGAATTATGCAGAACAGTGGAGCCCGGAACTTCTTGAAATCCTGATGCAGGGAACCCTGACCTCTCCATTTGTAACCAGTAATGTTAGATGGCTTGACGCCAAAACTTTTCATTTTACCCAGATGAGTACATCCGGATATAAAAACCACAACAGAAAAGGCGGTTGGAATGTCGGTTCTTATGAACAGAAAGACGTACCGTACACACTGACACATGACCGTGATGTTGAGTTCATGGTAGATAAGGCAGATGTTGATGAGACAAATGCTACAGCTTCTATCCAGAACATTTCCAGAGTGTTCGAACAGACATGGGTGGTTCCGGAAACAGATGCACTGTTTTTCTCCAAAGTTGCCCAGGCAGCCCAGAAGACAGAAGGCTATCACGGATCCACAGCAATTTCCACATATACTAAGGCAAAAGTCTTTGGAATGCTGAAAGATATCCTTGCAAAAGGAAAACTCAGAAGATACAAAGCGAACGGATCTCTGCTCATGTATGTTCGCAGTGAGATCATGGATGCCCTGGAGCAGTCCACAGAGTTCACTCGTAAGATCGAAATGACTCAGATCGCAGAAGGCGGTCTTGGCATTGAGACCAGAGTAACAGACATTGATGGGGTGCCGATCATGGAAGTAATCGATGATGAGCGATTCTATGATGCATTTAACTGGGAGCCGGAAAACGGTGGATTTGAACCGCAGAAAAAGGTAACTGCTGGAAGCGGTGTTGAAGCAGTGACAGGTGCGCACAAGATCAACGTACTTGTTGCTTGTGGACAGACCTGTAAGACTGTACCGAAGATCAGCAGCATCTATTACTTTGCACCTGGCGCACATACAAAAGGCGATGGATATCTGTATCAGAACAGATCTTTCTCCGATGTATTTGTATTTCCGAATGGCCGTGATGGCAAAATCGACAGCATTTATGTGGATGTTGATACTGCAGAGGTTGGTGCCTGATAAGGGGTGAAAAAATGTCTTATGAACCATATGCAACCCCAGAATACTATACGGATACTTACGGCGGAACCCTGATTTTAGAAAATGACATTGGGAGAGCTCTGCAGATTGCGTCTCGGCACATTGATTCCCTGACCTACAACCGGATTGTAGGCCGGGGATTTTCCAACCTGACACGATTCCAACAGGATATCATTCAGGATGTTGTCTGCCAGCAGGCAGATTTTGAAACCGAGAATGCAGATGAGATCAATTCGATACTTTCAAGCTACAGCATTAACGGTGTATCAGCCAGTTCGGCAGCAGCTGGAACATATTCACAGACAAAGGCGTGGCAATGAAAAGAGATCTGTATGCACTGCTGTGCCAGACTGGGCTGTGCTGCAGATTAGCGAGGTGAGCTATGAAATATCCATGTTTAGTACCCAAAAGGCTTTGCAGGACGGATATCAGCTTAGTGATGGAACAGGAAGGGCGGGATAAATACGGGGAGCCTCTTCCGTGTTTTGAATATTCCGGGAAATGCAATTACCAGGACAAAGCAAAGACGATCTTCACAGCTGACAAGAAAATGGTTCAGATTACCGGATCCGCATTATTTCCGGGAGATATCTGCCCAGAGCTTCCGGTAATATCTGGCGGTACAGCAACCATATTTGGTGGTAAGAGAAAGATCCAGGAAGCCAGGAAAGCCAGAAATCCGGACGGTACCGTAAATTACACGGAGGTGCTTCTGATATGATCAAGGTCAATTCGACTGTTAAACTTAACTTTCCGAAGATCAATCAGCTGACACAGGCACAGGTGGCAGCCCTGGAGCAGACAGCAGAAGATTTACATACAGAAGTTGAGCAGGCACAGGTGTTTCCAAGAGATACCGGTGTTTTACAGAATGAGAGTACTTTTGTAGATACATCTGAAAGCAGTCACGGAAAAGCAAGTATCATATCCAGTACGCCTTATGCCAGACGCCTGTATTTTCATCCGGAATTTCATTTTAAAAAGGATGAAAACCAGAATGCAAAAGGCAAATGGTACGAGGACTGGCTTCCAGGTGGAAAAAATGCTGATTTTGCAGTGGAAGCATTCAAGGAAAACTACAGGAGGCTGGCTGGTTTATGACGTTATCGGATATCAGAGATTATATTGAGACGCTCACACAGGGGACTGTGTATGTTGGACCAATTCCGGATAAGCCGGAAAAAATAGTTGGTGTTTATAACAGTAAACACCAGCATGTGTATAAGGTGGCAATCGGCGGTCCTCAGCTGGAGTCCTACGGTACGAAATACGTCACTTTGCTGGTACACTGGAATAAATCCCAGCGTGAGACCGAAAAAGCCGGAAAAGCCTTGTTTGAAGCTGTCAGAGCCACCAGAAATGCAACTGTAAACGATGAAACTATTAAATTTATCCTACCAGTCTATGAGCTTCAGGATATAGGCGTAGATGATTTTGGTATCTACGAGATGGTTATAGAACTGGCTGTGATTTTTGAAAAGAAAGGAAATAAGGATGAAGAATAAAATTGTGATGAACCTTCAGCTGTTCGCAGCTTCCAAGACTGGCGTATATCCATGTTACGAGAACCAGTTCCAGGTAGACACAGCATCAGGCGGTACTGCTTCACTGAAAAATATTGCAGACTGTGTAACATTTTCCGTATCTTTTGACAATGGAGTGGAGGAATGGAATCCATTTGATACAGAAGGCTGGACCAGACGTTTAATGACATCAAAGAGCATTACAATTTCAGTAACTGCAAAACGTAATGTGGGGGATGCCGGAAATGATTTTGTTGCAGGACTGGCATGGAAGAACGGAAGAAATACGGAAGCTGATGCTCAGTGGACTTTCCCGGATGGTACTGTTGTTAAGTTTACAAAATCAGTTATCAATGTGAAGAATGTTGGATCCGGAGATTCCACAGCTGTAGCACCTCTTGAATTCGATATCATGAGCAATGGAAAACCGGAGATTACACCAGCCGCATAGTAAATACGGTTTTTAGCAAGAAAAGGAGAAAACAAATGGCAAAATGTATTGATATTACAGACAAATTAAGCTTTGATAAAAATCCTGCCCTGATTATCAAGGGCAGAAAATTCATGGTAAATGCAGATGCGGGCACTATGCTTGAGATCATAGGGCTGTTCAAAGAAGGCTCTTCTGATACAGAATCAACTATTGCGGCATATGAAAAGCTGTTCAGTGAAAAAGACCGTAATGAGATTAAAAAAATGCGTCTGCCTTTCAAAGATCTTATGATCGTTATCCAGACCGCAATGGATCTGATCCAGGGAGAAGAAGACCAGGGAGAGCAGTGACCCGTACTATGATTTGATAGATGATTTTGATCTGATCGTATCATCGTTTCAATCACAGTACGGGTTACGTCTTTCTAAGGAACTGCCTGCCGGGATGTCCTGGGACGAGTTCACGGATCTCTTATCCGGAATCAGTCCGGACACAGCTCTTGGCAGGATTGTAGCAATTCGTGCAGAAGAGGATGAAGAGATCCTGAAGCATTTCACCCCGGAACAGCGCCGGATTCGCCGCGAATGGAGAAATAAACAGGCTATGAAGGTTTCAGAGGAAGACAGAGATAAATTCCTGGAGGCTATGAAACAGGCATTTATTGATATGGCAGGAGGTGTGAATGGATAAAGAAAAGGTAAAATGCCCCTTCTGCGGACACGAACAGAAAGTACAGTACACCCCGGACGCAAAATGCCGGGGCGTTTTCATCCGGTGCCAGGGGCGCCATTGTAAAAAAGAATTTGAAATAAAGATTAACCAGGACAAGTAGTGCCATGTGTCGATGTCCTCATGATAGAGGCAGGTGGCATATATGGCAACAAGCATCGCTGGAATTTCATTTGATTTATCATTTGATGGTAGCAAAATGCTTGCAAGCATCAATGATTCTTGCAAAAAAGTAAAAGATAGATTTAATCAGAGCTTTTCACAGGCCGCAAAGAAATCAACAGAAGCGATCAAAACTGGGAACACGGAAATTGATAAAATTCTCAGCCAAACGGCGCGTTCTGCTAAGTCTAAGGCTGCAGCTATTGCATCTGTTTATAAAAAAGAAGGTGAGTCTGCCAGTGAGGCGTTTCGAAAAGCTTGGCTCTTAATTGAAAGAGATAGCAAAAGCGGTTCGGGAGAAGTAAAGAAACACATAAAGGGAATTGGAAGCCAATTCAAAAAAACATCTTCTGAAATTGAGGATGATGCTTCATCATTAAAGACTCGGGTAAGCGGGATAGGAACGCTCACAAGAAAACTAGGGAGCTTGTTAGTTGGTGCATTTGCAGTTAAGAAGCTGACTGACTTCGGAAAGTCGTGCCTGGAGCTTGGATCAGACCTGGCGGAGGTTCAGAACGTTGTAGACGTTACATTCCCGAACATGACTGCACAGGTTGATAAATTTGCCAAGAGTGCAGCCCAGAGCTTTGGGCTTTCTGAGACCATGGCAAAGCAGTTCACCGGTACCTCGGGGCAATGGCGAAAGCCTTTGGATTTTCCGAGGAACAGGCTTATAACATGGGCTCCAGCCTTACCAAGCTGGCAGGTGATGTGGCGTCTTTCTATAATCTGTCACAGGATGAAGCATACACCAAGCTGAAATCCGTTTTCACAGGCGAAACGGAATCTTTGAAAGATCTTGGCATAGTCATGACTCAGACTGCCCTTGACAGTTATGCGCTGGCAAACGGTTTCGGGAAGACAACGGCAAAAATGTCAGAAGCTGAAAAGGTTGCGCTAAGGTATTCCTTCGTACAAAACCAGCTGGCAGCAGCCCAGGGGGATTTTGCGAGGACCTCAGGATCCTGGGCAAACCAGGTAAGGATCCTTACTCTGCAGTTTGATTCCCTGAAGGCTGCGATTGGCCAGGGACTGATAAATCTTTTCACTCCGGTTATCAGAGTAATCAACACGGTAATTGGAAAGCTGATCACTCTGGCAAACGCCTTTAAATCGTTTACAGAGCTGATTACCGGTCAGAAATCCAGTAACAGTGCTTCCGGACAGATTTCAGCTATCGGAAGTGCGGCAGCAGGCGCAAGCACGGGAATGGACGATGCAGCCAGTTCAGCAGATAATCTTTCCAGTGCAAATAATGGCGTTGCCAAATCCGCCCAGAAAGCAGCTGAGAAAATGCGTGCCCTCATGGGGTTTGACCAGGTGAATAAGCTGGACAGCCAGACAGACAGTACCAGCTCCACACCTTCTTCCGGAAGCGGAACAGGAACAGGGGGAGCAGGTGGGGCTGGAGTTGATTTCGGCAGTCTTGCCCAGGGTGAAACTGTTGTAGATAAAACAGACAAAAAGATGTCCGGGTTGTTAAAACGCTGCAAAGAGCTGGCAGCAGTATTCAAAAAAGGCTTTAAGATAGGATTTGGTGATTCTGAAAAGAGAATCAGTTCCATTACGGAAAATATTAAGAATATCGGGAAAACTCTGAAAGAAATATTTACAGATCCGGATGTTGTGAAAGCAGCAAATGATTGTGCCAATTCCTTTGCACTGTCGTTTGGAAAGATGATAGGTTCATTTGCCAGTATTGGAATAACGATTGCGTCCAATCTTACTGGCGGGATTGAAGGATATCTTTCTAAAAGCAGTAGCTATATACGAGGTAAATTAGTGTCTCTTTTCAATATTGCAGGAGACATTGCATCACTTGCGGGGGATTTCTGGACGGCATTTGCTGATATATTTTCTGTATTCGCTGGATCAGAAGGACAAGGGATTACCGCAGATATCATTGGCATTTTTACAGATGGATTTCTTGGTGCGATAGAGATCGGAGCACAGTTCATAAAGGATATTGAAAGCGTTGTAGTTACTCCTGTAGTACAGAATGCGGAGAAAATTAAACAAACAATTGAGAATCTTCTCGTTCCGATTCAGACCGTGCTTGATACTTTACATCAGTCAGTGACAGATACCTTTTCAAAGATTTCAGAAGTATACGAAACGTATATTAGCCCGTTTATAACATCTGTTGCGCAGGGAATATCTGATATCGTACAGATTTTCCTGGATGGCTGGAATTCTAATATTTCACCTGTTCTTGATAATCTGGCCGAGAAGTTTTCAACAGTGTGGCAGGAACATGTACAGCCAGCCCTTGATGGAATCATTGTACTGGTTGGAAAAGTATTTGAGAACCTGCAGGCCCTCTGGGAAACATTGCTACAGCCATTGATTGAGTGGATTATTGAAAATATCATGCCAGTTATCGGACCGGTACTACAGGGAATTGGAGACCTTTTCCTGGATCTGTTGTCAGTAGCCGGGGACGTAATCAGTGGAATAACAGATGTGCTTAGTGGCTTTATTGATTTTTGCACAGGGGCATTTACAGGTGATTTTTCGAAATGTTTCCAGGGCTTAAAAGAAATCATGGAAGGCTTCAAAACGATTGCAGATTCTGTGATCGGTTTTCTACAGGAAAATGTATTTCGGCCGTTTGATGAGTATATTGCAAATATATTTGCAACAGACTGGTCGAAAAATTTCGGCATTCTGGGCGGTGTGCTTAACGGTTTCTTAAAGAGCGGGAAAGATACGATCAGAGATATCCAGAAAGTATTTGGCGGATTAAATGATTTTGTATCAGGAGTATTTTCAGGGAACTGGGAAAAGGCGTGGAAAGGAATAAAGGACATTTTCGAAGGAGTATTTGAAGGGCTGGCAGACCTTTCCAAGACACCGATTAATGCAATTATTGGTGGCTTCAATAGCGTACTTGGCACAGTGAATGGTCTCATTAATAAAGTAAATAATATCCGTTTCAAAATCACGGTACCAGACTGGATCCCTGGAATAGGCGGAAACTGGTGGGGGTTTAACGGATTTAACATTCCTACGATCGGAACCATTCCAATGTTGGCAAACGGAGGCTTCGTAAAAGCGAATACGCCACAGCTCGCCATGATCGGTGATAACCGCCACCAGGGCGAGATTGTTTCTCCAGAGGACAAGCTTCAGGAGATGGCGTTAAAGGCAGCTTCTCTGGCAGCAGGCGGTGCGAATGATGCCGAACTGCTGGCAGTTCTGAAACAGATCCTGGCGTTTTTACAGAATATGCCGATTGTTGCGTTGAATCCGGAATCTCTAAGAAAATATTTTATCCGAAAAACCAACCAGAATACAAAAGCAACCGGAAAACCGGAACTGCTTGTGTAAGGAGGCATTATGGCAAAGAAAATATTGTGGTCAGGGAGCACCGTGCTCCCTTCTCCGGTATCGATATCTGTAAATGATCAGATTATCTGGAGCGCGAACACGGGCCGTAGTGCTTCCGGAAGCATGATCGGTGACGTGGTCGCAGAAAAGAAAGACATAGCTATAAAGTGGGGCATTCTTACGGAAACAGAGCTTGCAGCTATAAAAAAGATTATGGTTGCAGGCTTTTTTCCTATCTCTTTTCATGATGATGGAATAGATCTGACTATTACCACATACAGGGGAACATTGACAAAAGAGGTACTCGGATATATCGGAGATGGGATTTTTTACTATAAATCAGCATCAGTAAGTATCGTTCAAAAATAGGAGGAAACCAAAATGTTAAAAGGAACAAAATCAGTATCCATGAATTTTAATTCTATGATCAACGGCAGACCTGTGGTCTACATGTCTGCACAGATCCCTGAAGCTGGGAACGCGAGCACCAGCATTACCGTACAGGACCGTGACCTGTACGAGGCAAACAGGGCAGAATGCAGAAAGGATATTGAAGCATTTAACCAGATTGTCTATGCTGCTGAGGACGAACGTGTAACAGGAGGTACTGCAGATGAAACTGAAAAATAAAGACATATTAAATTTTGTCAATGGCTGCGCTTCCTTAAGGGAGAAGCGGCTGACGGTAAAGCTTGGCTATGCGATCAAGAAGAACCTGGCAGCAGTCAGTGATGCAGCCAATGCCTATGATGCAGAGCGTCAGGAACTGCTTGAGAAATACGCAGCAAAAGGCGAAGATGGAAAGTTCCTGGTTGAGAACGGGCAGTATTCCATCGAGGACAAAGAGGGCTTTGCAAAAGACCTGGATGAGCTTCTGGCGATTGAGACAGAGGTTGGCATCCATACTGTTTCTGAGGAAGAGATTGAGAAATGTGACGATCCACGTTATGATGCCCTGACAGTGGCTGACCTGGAAACACTTGAGATCATGACTGAGTAGGAGGTGGTCCTGTGTATCAGCAGTCTTCAGAAGCTTTTGGAAACCTGGTACTACAGGATTCCCGAACTTTTAAAGCACTCATCACATATGATGATGTATCCATAACAAATGCGAAAAGCATTAAGTTACTGGCGGAGCAGAAGGGGAGGATGACTTTTCCCTTGGCTCCACAGTGAGCCAGTACGTTACCATCATAATTCCGGATCCGGGAAAAGCCATTGAGGGGCATGAGCTCCTGGTCCAGATCGGAATGGAAGTGAATGGACTGGTGGAATATATCCCCATGGGATATTTCACGCCTGGAAAACCATCCAGAAATGAAGAGCAGATTGAGTTTACAGCCTATGACCGGATGATGAAAACAGAGCGTGCATTCTCTATGGACGGAGACAGTACGGATACGGCGGCTGTTCTGAAAAGGATCCAGGAAATAACAGGGGTAATGGTTGTAACAGATGGCCTTTTCGGCATTTCCATGAAAGTTCCGAAAGGTTACAGCTGCAGGGAGGTCCTTTCTTACGCTGCACAGCTTCATGGCTGTTTTGCAGTATGTAACAGAAACGGACAGATTGAACTGCACAACTACGTGGACGGTGGTTATACAGTCAGCACCGGCAGATACTGGGATTCTTTTGAACACAACGATTACCTGTTCCAGGTGGAAAAGCTTACCTGCTACACTGGCCAGGACGAAGAGGGGAAAGATGTTTCTGTTTCATCCGGAGATGGACCAAGGGTGGTAATCTTTTCCAATCCGTTTATGACACAGGATACCCTGGACAAAGTGATGGATTCCCTGAAAGATTTTTCCTATATGCCAGGTTCCCTACGGATGATGGGAGACCCACGGTTGGATCCGTGGGACGTCCTCACCGTGGAAGACAGAAAAGGGGGCTCCTATAAGGTTCCGCTGATGAAACTGGAAAGGGAGTATGATGGCGGTTTTACGGATTCTGTGGAGGCTGTGGGTTTATCAGAAGATGAAACAAATGCAAACTGGAAAGGCCCAACCACAAAAGAAATGGAACGGTATTACGCGCAGCTGGTGATGATCGACCACGCAATGATCAACAAGCTTGATGTGGATACTGCCAATTTGAAATTTGCAACAATCCAGAATCTGAATGCGGTCAATGCGACGGTACAGAACCTGGATGCAGAGTTTGGAAGCTTCAGGGATCTGACTGCTACAAATTTTACTGCCGCCAATGCAAAGATCAATATCCTGGATTCCAGTTATGCCAATATCAAAACTCTGCTTGCAGGTGGTGCCGGTGTGGGGGATTTGCAGAACATCCACCTTACTTCCCAGAATGCTGTGATTGACTCTGCACTGATCAGAACTGCAGTTATGCAGACGGTCACGGTCGGGGATCTTTTAAGCGGCACTATTTCCACCAATAAATTTATGATTACATCTGACGATGGCGGGATTAAGATCCAGGGGGCAACCCAGCAGTGGAGGGACATAGATGGAACCGTCCGGATGCAGGCTGGCAGGGATGCAAACGGTGATTTTACCTTTTCCCTGTTCGATAAGACCGGAAAAGGGATTCTGCTGGATGCCACAGGTGTGAAAGAAGGAGCTATTGCAGATGGGCTGATCGTGAATAAGATGGTGGCGGATAACGCAGCCATTGCCGGCACTAAGCTGGATATCCCTTCGGTGGTGTCGGCTATCAACGGCAGCTCCCAGAGCATCAAGAGCAGCCGGATCTGGTTTGACGATCAGAACCAGAGCCTGAACCAATTATACAGCCAGATGAATACCAACATTGTCAGTGCTTCTACAACTGCATCCAATGCCGCCAGTACCGCAAATGCCGCCAGCAACACGGCAAATGCAGCTTCTGACGCGGCAAAGAAAGCCCTGGACACTTTGTCCGGGATTTCCACCCTGGATGCAATCGGGGCTTCCCTGGACAATGATGCGCATGTGGTCCATACCTACACGGATGGTTCCGGTGGGGATTACAGCAGCTGTCATACCACTTTTTCCGTGTATCTGGGCGATACGGATGTTTCCGATCACATTGACCAGATTACGGTGAAAGCTTCTGAAGGAGTAAACGGTACCTGGAACCCGAAAACAAGAACGTATCAGGTCACAGCAATGACTTCTGACAACGGCTACGTGGATATTTCGGGGCTTTATGGACTGGAAGGGAAAGTTCTTCTGGTCGGTGGAAAAGGGCTTGTTGTAGGCGGTAAAACGCTTGTTGTAAAGTCAATGGGCTCCTGGATCACCAAGAGATTTTCCATCAGCAAGGCAAAGGACGGAAAGATTGGTCTCAGTTATGACCTTCGTGTCAGCAGCCAGGTGATCCGGAAACAAAAGGACGGAAAGACTCTGGTTCCGGAAAGCGTGACGTTCTCAGCATTTAAGAATGACAATGGGATCATCAGCAGCTATTCCGGAATTTTTCAGATTGAGGAATCAAAAGACAATGGAAAGACCTATGTTTTGAAGTATGGTTCTTCATCTGCTGAGATCATGAAGATATATGCTCCCTCCGGAGCTGACGTTAACATGATCCGCTGTACTTTATATGATACATCCGGAGCCCAGAACCTGGATACCCAGACCGTCATGCTCCTTGCGGATGCGGAAGGCCTGGCTGATGATATCAAAGCCGCTCAGAAGACCGCAGACCAGGTAAAAGCTGCCATTGTCACGACAAACCAGAAAGTAGCCAACATTGAGACAAGCGTGGATGGTTTAAAGATGAATCTGTCCGAAACGACTACAGACCTCCGCGGTCTGGTGGGAAATTCACTTCTGTACAATGTCCGCTATCATGATAACGAAGACGGCACTACAACCGTGACTGCAGTTGTGTACCAGAATGGAAGCGAGGTCACAAAGAATTATCCGGCAGCATGGTTTTCCTGGCGCAAAAAGACTGAAAGCGGTGAGAGCTTCCTGGGTTACGGCTACAGTATCAAAGTAAAGAATGAAGATTACATGTTTGGCGGTGTGGTGATCGGACGATTTACCACATACAAGACTGCAGCACTCATAGTAGGCGGCAAACTCCTTGTGATCGGAGGGAAAGCTGTCAATCTGAATGTAGATGCGGTATGAAGAAAGGAGATTAAGCTATGGCATTACCACAAGACGGCCAGGACGCAAACGGCCTCACAAAAGTAACACAGATTCCCGCAGGGAAAGAATTAATGTTCATCGATCCCACCACGAATGAGGGTGGGATTATTACGTTGGAGGATTTGACAAAGCAGATTTTGAATGGATTGCTTTCCCAGACCTTCGCTCTGGATGCAGGGCAGAAGACGATAATACAGGCATTGAACACACTAAATAGTGATAATGGAAAATTATTATGTGTTAAAAAGTCAACAAACGAAAGCAAAGGTACATTAAAGTTCACTTACAACGGAAGATTGGCAGCAATTGCTCTCGTTACGAGAAATGGAGCCAGCTCTTTAGCATACTATATTGGAATCAATTCCGGTAATACTTTTTCTATCAATAAACTTGGCGGCGGAGATATTGATATTACTGTTGATCCATCCGAAAAAACAATAAGTTTTCCAGTTCCCGATTGGTCAACTGTACTTATGATTAGTATTGGTGGTGCTGATTTGAAATAATTATTTTATCACGGTTCCCCATATGCCGATTTTGTTTTTTCCAACAGATTTATATTTTGCCCAGATATAATGAGTAACCTCCTCTGCTGATCTGTCGTATATGCTTGTAAGTGTTGTTGGATATTTCTCATTGTTTTCAATAACTGTACTTTTGGAATAACTGGAATCTGAACTTGTAATTGAGATCCCCAATGGCTCTGAATTATTATAAAACGCTCTTGCGGTGAAAATAAACAAAGTGTTTTTCGGAACTGTAAACGATAATCCTGTGTATACATATTCATTAACAACTTGAATATCCACATCTTTTACTTTCGATATAAAAGATAACTCACTATTTTATTGAGCTGAAAAATATTTCCAAGCACTCCAAGAACCAGACTTTTTCGTCCTTATTGCTATTTTTTCACAGCCGAACGAAAAAGCCAATTGTGCGGTATATGTTTTACTACCAGGGTTATGTTGTATAACGCAACACCCATTGCCGTCCAATTCAGGAAGCCCTTTAGGATTTATATTCGTATTTAAAATAAATGCAGCTGGTGGATTATCTAAGTCAGATACTCGGTTTTTACAGATTGAAAGCCAGTCACTATTTTATGTGTTAGAGAGCTGCGGAAATTATAGCCTCCTTATCACGGTACAGCTATACTTGTGGTAAGGAGGTGATGTCATTATGACAGAGAATTTAATTAAAAATGTGGTGGCAGCAATGCAGGATAGCTTGACAGATGAGCAGCTTCAAAAGCTGGAAAATGTCCTGGCGATTAGTTTACACGGTCTGGAAGTAAGAGAAGAATGTACTCAGCTGGTGACATCAGAACGGCACTGGGAAAGAATACTGAAAATGTACATAGCCAGTAAGCGCTTGGAAAATTGTGCGGAATCTACTATGATTGCTTACAAACGGTGTATTTCAATGTTGTTTATAGGACTGAATAAGAAAATCCATGAGATAACTACTAACGATTTGAGATATTATCTTGCCATGTACCAGGAACAAAGAAAGATTTCTCTGTCATATTTGGAGACTCTTAGGCACTATATAAGCAGTTTCTTTACATGGGCTACGGATGAAGGCTACATCAATCGGGATCCTTCCAGGAGACTGCGAAGGGTGAAAGTACCTCAGAAGCTTAAGAAACCATATACTGCAGAAGAAAGGGAACATCTTAAAGATATAGCCAAGACAGAACGAGACGTAGCCATCATGGAGCTACTTTACAGTACTGCTGGGCGTATTGGAGAGGTAGTATCAATCAATCGCGAAGATGTTGATTTTCCTAACCGTGAAATTGTGATATATGGACAGAAGGGAAAGAAAGAGCGCAAAGTGTATCTTACGGAGGGGTGCATATATCATTTGAAGAAATACCTGGCAAGCCGAACAGATGACAATCCAGCTTTATTTGTTGTAGATCGGAAACCTTATAGCCGACTGCAAAGGGAAGCGATTCAAACAATGTTACGCAAGCTTGGAACAGAAGCCGGAATACATGCACATCCGCATAAGTTCCGGCGAACACTGCTTACTGATGCAGGAACCAGAGGTGTACCGTTGCAGGAGATCCAAGCTTATGCCGGTCATGCCAAACCTGATACGACCATGTTATACGTATCAGTTAAAGATGAAACAGTGAAAGCTTCATTTATGCGATTAATGGCATAAAGTAACTTGCAATAGGCGAAGAAAAAAGCCGGCTGAAAAGGTGGCTTGGGTAAACACGGCCTGTTGAGGATTGGATGGACATTTATAGCGAAAAGGAAGACGACATATAAAATAGTGAGTCCTTGCACGCCATTTTTATTGAAGGACCGAATAATGATTTCGTATGGGCCAAAAACTATTGGTACGCAATACCAGAAAGTTCGTGTGTGAAATTTGTA